>CAZZEY010000009.1:0-14576 GCA_964653445.1 uncultured Syntrophaceticus sp.
ACCACCCAATGGGATTATTTTTAAACAATTCCCTCTCATAATTCACCTCCTTCTCATTAAAAATTTACAAAGAAAAAACCTACCCTCAAAATACCTTCGAAAGGCAGGTTCTTAAATACAAATCCGTTCCCTTTCATGCTTTTATTATACTGTTATCCGCAATAAAACACAAGGGATTAGGAAATTATTTTCAGTTGTGCCATAACATCTTTAATGGCATCAATCTCCTGTTGAGTTGCCTTGACCAGGGGCAGGCGAGGAGAGCCGGCTTTAATACCGATCAGTTCCACAGCTGCTTTAACCGGAACTGGGTTAGTAGTAACAAAGAGAACTTTAAAAAGTGGAAAAAGCCGCAAATGCAGTTCTCTGGCAGCTTCGGTATTCCCACTCACATATGACTCTATCATTTTTTTGATCATCGTGCCTGCAACATGGGAAGCAACACTAATTACACCATACCCGCCAACAGAAAGCATGGGTAGAGTTAGAGAATCATCACCACTATAGATTATGAAATCGACTGGTGTGTTTCGCCTGATTTCGGCCACTTGATCTAGATTCCCACTTGCTTCTTTCACAGCTACAATATTTTCTATCTCTGCTAATCTGGTAACTGTTGCCGGCTGCAGATTGCAAGAGGTACGACCTGGAACATTATACAAAATGATCGGAAGCTTGGTTTCTGCAGCAATAGCTTTAAAATGCTGGTATAAACCCTTTTGGCTCGGTTTATTATAATATGGTGTTACCAGCATGATCCCATCACAGCCAAGTTCCTCAGCTTTTTTGGTTAGCTCTATAGAATCAGCTGTATTATTGGAACCTGTTCCTGCAATTACTGCTGCTTGACCGGCTACAGCATCCTTAACGGTTTTAAATAAGCGGCATTTCTCTTCAACTGTAAGAACAGGAGATTCACCTGTTGTCCCTGCCACAACAATCCCATCAGATCCGGTGTTAACCAGGTGGCAGGCACATTTATGTGCTTCAGTATAGTTTATCTCCCCGTTCTCAGTCATCGGGGTAATCATCGCGGTTAAAACACGCCCAAAACCCTTCACCATTTGTCACTCCTTATTAAAAATTATACCTCTATTTACAACAGGCTTCTTCTATGAAGAATTTCGGCAATCTGAACAGCATTGGTAGCAGCACCTTTGCGCAGTTGATCAGAAACAAACCAAAGGTTAAGTGCATTATTATGTGAAAAGTCATTTCTGATTCTGCCTACAAAGACCTCATCCTTGTTTGATGTGTATAATGGCATAGGATACTCCAAATTAGCAGGATCATCCTGCACCACAACACCTGGAGCATTATTTAAAATTTCTCTTGCCTCCTCTGCTGTTAGTTCCCTTTCTGTTTCAATATTGACCGATTCAGAATGGCTGCGCAGCACAGGTACCCTTACAGTTGTAGCTGTGATCTGCAGTTCTGGTTCATGAAATATTTTTCGGGTTTCGTTCAGCAGCTTCATTTCTTCTCTGGAGTAGTTATTATCACCAAACACATCTATGTGTGGAATAAGGTTAAAAGCGATCTGATATTGAAATACCTTAGGCTGCTGAATATCTTCCCCTGCTAACACCTGTTTTGTCTGCTGCATCAGCTCATCCAGGGCTTCCTTTCCTGCCCCAGATACTGCCTGCATAGTAGTGACTACCGCTCTTTTCACTTTTGCTGCATCATGAAGGGGTTTTAGGGGTACAACAAATATTATTGTGGAGCAGTTTGGGTTTGCTATTATACCGCGGTGTTTTTCTACATCATCAGGGTTTACTTCTGGAACCACTAAAGGAACATCTGGTTCCAACCTGAAGGCACTGCTGTTGTCAATAGCTATCGCACCCTCTTTAACCGCTTCAGGTACAAGCACTTTGCTGACAGGCCCTCCTGCAAAAAAAGCAATATCAACATTTTTAAATGACGAAGGTTTTGCTTCATGTACAGTCAATTCCTCACCACAGAAATTTATCTTCTTCCCCTCAGATCTGGCACTGGCCAGCAGTTTTAAATCAGAGATGGGGAAGTTTCTCTCCTGTAGGATTGTCATGAGTTCCTGTCCTACAGCCCCTGTTGCACCGACAATAGCAAGTCTGTAACCATTTATCATTTAAATACCTCCTGCATTCTCTGGCTCATATAAAAACAAGAATTAGACACTCAACACAAAAAATCCTCCTGGCTGATTTATTTTTCACTATATTCCACTAACAATGGTTGAATCTGTTTCCCTTCTATAGCATATAGAACAGTATCAATTATTTTATCCATTTTTGCAACCAATGAATTCGGTTTTGCCACAGGTTTATCCTGCCCAAATGGCACCATGAAAACATTCTTTGTATTGAGCAGTACAGCGATATTTTTGGCATTGAATCCAAGCCCATCATTGGTAGAAACTGCAATCACAACTGGGCGGTCATTACGCAGATGTGCCTTAATAGCCATCAGTGCTGGAGTATCAGTAATACCATTAGCAAGCTTTGCCAAAGTATTACCGGTACAGGGCGCAACAACCAGTATATCGAACAGTTTTCCGGGGCCAATGGGTTCTGCGTCAACAATTGTTTTTATTAAAGGCTTATTGGTCAGTTCCTGCAATCTATTACACCAATCAGCGGATTTACCAAACCTTGTATCAGTGCTGTTAACCGAATAAGACACAACAGGGAACACTTCGGCTCCCTCACCAACGATTTTCTCTATTTCTTTAATAATTAGTGCTAGAGTGCAGTGGGAACCTGTTAGTACAAATCCCACCCTTATTCCCTGAAGAAGCATCCCAGGCACCTCCCATTTACTTATTCTCTTAAAAAATCATGTGGCACTTCTCTGAGAATAAGTTGGGGAATAACCTGGGCCAGGATTTTACCACCGCTTTTTGGAGCCACTAATCCGGGCAAACTAGGAGCTAAAGTTGCCTTAATACCCAATCTCTTAGCCGCAGAAAAATCAGTTCCCCCTGGGCTGGATGCTAAATCAATGATCATTGTCTCTTTGTTTAGAAGTGATAAAAGTTTATCATCCAAAATCAATGACGGTATAGTGTTAAAAATCACATCAGCTTCATAAATAAAATGATGCAGATCACTCAGGTGAAGTGGACGGTAGCCTATTTCCAAAATTCGGGATAAAGCAGTTCGCTTCCTGGCAACAACAGTTACTTTAGCACCAATTCCAAAAAGCATCCGGGCGAGAGTCTGCCCCAGTCGGCCAAAACCAAGCACAAAAGAGTTGCTGCCATGGATAGTGATAGGAAGCTGCTCCATAGCCATCTGTATAGCACCTTCAGCAGAAGGAACAGAGTTGAGAATAGCAACCATATCCATTTCAGCTATTTCTATCAATTTCCATCCGAATTTATGTGCCCATTCCTTAACAAAATCGCGAGCAAAACCAATAATAACCATAACTCCTTCAGGTATAGTGGCTGCTATTTCAGCAGATAATCTAATAGTGATATCCTGATCAAGAGTTTTGATATTTCCTTCTGAATCTGTACCACCCATAGGTAGAATCAAAACCTGGGCTTTTGACAGAGCTTTTTCTAGTTTATCAACTAGATGGACCTGATCCAATTCGGGACAAGGATAAAATCCTATTGCGGTTACACTTGCCCCCAGTTTGACCAGGTCCTGCATCAGATAGATATCCCGTTGATCTCCTCCGATAATAGAGATCTTGATTCCTCTTAAATCCAAGCCCACTATTCATTCCCCTCCTTTCCCTCATATCTGGCTGTAACATTATATGAAGGCAAAAAGAAGGGGGTGATTAATGGTCTATTCCATGACATTCTCCAGCCCGATCACCACACCCTGAAGGTTAGTTATCCTGCGTATGGCCAAGATTACACCTGGCATAAAGGACTCACGGTGTAAGGAATCGTGCCTGATGGTCAGTGTCTGCCCTGCACCACCAAAAATCACTTCCTGGTGAGCAACCAAGCCAGGCAGCCGAACACTGTGGATTCTAATTCCTTCCCAATCACCACCCCTTGCTCCTGTGATTTTTTCATATTCATCCGGGTGGCCCTGCTTAAAAGAACCTCTTACCTCTTGGATCCCCTGCGCAGTTTTAAGAGCAGTACCTGAAGGAGCATCGAGTTTTTGATTATGATGGAGTTCAATTATCTCTACATCTTTAAAATAACGCGCTGCCCGCTTAGCAAAATCCATCATCAATACAGCCCCAATAGCAAAATTGGGTACAATTAAAACAGCTTTACCTGACTGCTCAGCCAGCTTTTCTAATTCAGCTATCCCTACCCTATCCAGCCCTGTTGTGCCAATCACCGGTGAGATACCATATTCCAGTGCAGTTCTGGCATTATGTAAAACAGCCTGGGGGTTGGTAAAGTCCACTAAAACATCTGCTGGAACAAATGATAAAAGTGAACTCAGATCATCACTTATTTTGGTATCACATTGAACTCCGATAACATCAGCTAAATCCATATCTGCTTTACGTGAATCAACCACACCCACTAACTCCATTTCCGGTGCCTCTGCAAGAACTGCTTTTGCCGTTTCCATTCCCATTTTTCCGGCGACTCCGGTAATAACTACCCTTATCTTGTTCTTGTCCATCTATCCTGCCCCATTTCTACAACAATTTTGCCTTTATTCTCATATATCTGATGCTTTCTGTCAACATATGATAACTTTACCCCTTTACATTCGTCCACGCGGCGGGACGGTTCCGGCGCGCGGTTTCCGCGCGGCAGAACCGTCCCGTGAACGGTCGGCGCCATTAAAAAAACCCGGTTTTCCGGGTTTTTGCCTTAAAGATATTTCTTATAATGGGAATAACTCTCATCCAAATCTACCACAATCACTTCATGGCCGATCTTTTTCACTGATGACCAGGGTATCTTAATCTCTTGTTTATCCATCCATAGATTCAAAAAGTTCGATCTATTTGGAAGAAGTATCGCTATTACCTCTCCAGTTTCCTGGTCAATCACCATATCTGAATCCCCGATAGTGCCCAGCCGTACACCATCAAATATATTGATGATCTCTTTGCCAGACAGTTCACTAATCCGCATTACCCCTCCCCCCTCTTTTTCTTCCTGTTCTGATTTTATGAACCAGGTAATGGAATTATGTTTGATGAACAATACAGGGGTTTTTGATCTCTCCTTCAGCAAGGGGACCTAATACTGTTATGGTTAAACGTTCAGGAGTAAAGAGTTCTTTTGCCAAAGACTGAATATCAGATTCGTTTAGTTCAGCTATTCTTTTCAAGACCTCTTCAATAGTAATAAATCTATGGTGAACAAGTTCGGCCCTCCCTAAACGATGCATACGCTGGAGAACACTCTCTTGTGCCAGCAGAAGGCTTCCTTTAACCTGAGTCTTTGCTCTGCTCAGCTCCTGTTCAGTTATTCCGAATTCAATGATCTTATTGATCTCCTCCCAGCACAAATCCAAAACATGCTGGCAGTTGGACGGATTGGTGCCGCCGTATATGGTAAACAAACCACTGTCCAAATATGCTAAATAATAACTATATATCGCATAAACCAATGCACGCTCTTCCCGTATCTGTTGAAATAGACGAGAACTTGCCCCCCCACCCAAAATGTTATTCAGCACCTGTAGGGCATAAATCTTCTCATTATAAAGTGACAATGCCGGTACTCCCATACAGATCTGTGCCTGTTCCAGGTCGCGGTAATAGCTTTTTAAAGCAGATCTAGACTGCGGAGAAGTAATCTTTTGTTCTTGCTTTCCCGGGCGCAGAGAGGAAAGGGGCTCTCCGATTAATTCTACTGCTTCCTTATACTGAAAATTGCCTGCTAAAGATACTACAAGATTGGATGGAGAGTAATGGTTCTGATAAAATGATACTATTTTTTCTCTGTCGATCCTGTCCAGTGAATTAGTAGTCCCGATTACCGGCCGGCCAAGGGGATGGCCGTCCCAAATGGTCTTGGAGAAATAGTCGTGTATAATATCATCTGGAGTATCCTCATACATACTGATCTCTTCTAATACTACATTTTTTTCTCGAACCAGATCCTCCTCACGAAACAATGAGTTGTACAGCATATCTGTGAGTACATCCACTGCAAGAGGAAGATGCTCTGCCAGCACTCTGGCATAATAACAGGTATATTCCTTACTGGTAAAGGCATTAAGCTGCCCACCCACTTCTTCAATGGCTTCTGCTATCTCTTTTGCGCTCCTCTTTTTTGTTCCTTTAAAAAGCATGTGTTCAATCAAATGGGATATACCAGCCTCATCATCTTGCTCCAAACGTGAGCCTGTCTTTACCCAGATACCAAGGGCTACTGAGTGGACAGCAGGCACTTCTTCACTAACTATGGTCACTCCATTATCAAGCACATCTTTATGGTACATTCCTAATGCCCTCCCAAAAGCGATATATTTTTAATTTCTTTATATTCTTTATTCTCATCTCCACCAAAAAACCCTTTTGACATCTTCTAAAGCTATTAGTTCAGATGAGTAGAGCAGTTGGTTGCCCAGCTTTATCTCCATTCTCCCGACACGGTCACCTTTACCACAAGGAGCTTTAATATAAGGTTCCAGATATACCTTCTTTTCCAGCAGCGGCATTTGAGTGGGTGAAATCATAAAAGAAATGCCTTCTAGAGGGCCAACTGCCAGTGATGATGCACTTCCTTTCCAGACAGGTACCTGAAAAAGGGAAGTTCCTTTATTTATATCAATACAGCGGCAGGAATTGCGGCCGTAATTAAAAAGCTTGAGGGTATCATCATAGCGGGCAGAACTGCCAAGAACCACACTGATTAAAATACTGCCCTTATATTTTGCTGCTGCCACCAGACATTCTCCCGCCTCACTGGTGGTCCCAGTTTTTACCCCAATGATCTCCATACCGCCATCCTTATGACCCAGCAGCCTGTTAGTATTATATAAAGGAAATGTATCACCACCTGCTATGTCCCTAGCACTACCGCTCTTGGTTCCTACAATACGCCTAAAGTCTTGATTTTGCAGTGCATAGCGAGCGATGACAGCCAAATCATATGCACTGATAGCATGTCCCTCCTGTGGAAGTCCATGGGAGTTATAAAACCGCGTCTTAAAGCAGCCGATGGTTTTGGCTTTGTAGGTCATCAAATCCCCGAACAATTCTTCATTTCCCGCTAAATGTACAGCGATTGCTGAAGCAGCATCATTTCCGGAATTGATCAAAGCGCCCTTGGTCAGGTCCTCAAGGGTAAGAACCTGTCCAGCCTTTAGATAAATGCTTGTCCCCTCCATCATAGCCGAGTATTCATCAACAACTACATGCTCCTTTTCATTCCCCATTTCCAGGCTGAGCAGCCCGGTCATTATTTTTGTGGTGCTGGCAGGGGGAAGTGGTTTAGTGGCATTGTAGCTGTATAATACTGCTCCAGTATTATAATCTAAAAGTACTGCGGCATCTGCTGTAAGCTGTAGATCTTTATCTGCCCAGGCAGTTCTGCAGTGCATATTAGTTGCCAATAGAAATACCATCGCGAACACAATAAAAAGGAAAGAACACCTATGCCCTCTCATTTACCGTAATTCCCCCTTGATCATTTAATGAGTCACTTAATCAGCTATTAGTTTTTCCAAAGACACAATTTGATACCCCTGCTCTTTCAGACCTTTAATCATCTCAGGCAGTGCCTTGATGGTCGGTTCAGTTGGGTGCATCAAAATTATTGCGCCATTATGAACACGGCTTAATACACGTGCATTAATTTCATCTGGCGGTGGTTTTTGCCAATCCACTGTATCCACAGTCCAGAGTATAATCTTGTGTTTCATTTTTGCTGCCGCTTCTAAAACTGTATCATTAAACTCACCATAGGGTGGTGCAAAATAGCGTGTTCTTTTTTGAGCTGCCTGTTCAATCACCTTGGATGTTTCTTTAATCTCCTCTATATTTTCCTCAACAGAAAGCTCATTGACATGTGGGTGAGAAAAACCGTGATTACCGATTTCATGACCTGAGTCAGCTATTTTCTTTACAAGTTGTTGATGCTCACCTGCCCACCTGCCGCTGATAAAGAATGTTGCCTTCACCCCGTTTTGCTGGAATATATTCAGCATCCCAGGTATATATTCTTCACCCCAGTCCACATTTACAGTAATTGCGACCTGCTTTTTATCTGGATTACCCTGGTAAATCGGTTTTCTCTGATTGAAAACCTGTTCTGCTGAGAAAGCAGCAGCATATATACACACTAACAACACAGCCGCGCCACACAAAATTAGCCACTTTTTTCTCCAGAAAAAAACAAACACTTCCGCACCTCCTAAACTACATTATATTCCGGAGACGGGGAAGATATTTGCTTAACTGTTTCACTTACTTATTTTTCGGTTTTTTGGCGCAAGGCTTTAATCGCTTCTTTACGAGAAAGGTTGATCCTTCCTTGTCTATCAATTTCAGTTACCTTTACGATTATTTCATCGCCCTCTTTAACAACATCTCTCACTCGATTAACCCTTTGCTCATCCAGTTGTGATATATGTACCAAACCTTCTTTACCAGAACTACCCAAAACTCCAGGGATAATCTCTACAAAGGCACCGAAATCCATCAGTCGTACAACCCTACCTAAATAGATTTTTCCAACCTCAACATCCTGAGTCAGTTTTTCGATAATATTTACCGCGTTTTTCCCGGCTTCCTCATCAACTGCTGCTATAAAGACACGGCCATCATCTTCGATGTCGATCTCTGTTCCGGTTTCTTCAATAATCTTTCTGATCATTTTACCCTGGGGTCCAATAACATCGCGGATTTTCTCAGGGTCGATGGTCATAGTGATGATTCTTGGAGCATGTGGTGATAATTCTGGACGAGGCTCTTTGATAGCTTCGGCAATCTTACCAAGGATAAACAGTCTGCCATCTTTCGCCTGAGCGAGAGCTTGTCTTAAAACATCAGTGGAGATACCCTGTACTTTAATATCCAACTGCAGAGCTGTAACACCATCAGCAGTTCCAGCAACTTTAAAATCCATATCACCCAGAGCATCCTCCATCCCCTGGATATCGCTTAACACCGAAAAGCCATTTTCCCCAGTAACCAAACCCATGGCAATACCTGCCACAGGAGCAGAGATGGGAACTCCAGCATCCATTAAGGCCAAAGTGCTTCCACACACACTTGCCATTGAGGTTGAGCCATTGGATTCCAAAACCTCAGATACGAGCCTGATTGTATATGGGAATTTATCTTCATCTGGCAGTACAGGAAGAAGTGCCTTTTCTGCCAGAGCACCGTGGCCGATTTCCCTGCGGCCAGGCCCCCTCATGGGCCTTGTTTCTCCTACACTGTAGGGAGGGAAGTTATAGTGATGCAGATATCGTTTAGATTCTTCAAGCCCGAGGTCATCCAGAATCTGCTCTTCCCTAATAGTACCCAGTGTGGCAACGGTCAATACCTGGGTTTGCCCTCTCGTAAACAAACCACTGCCATGGGTACGGGGCAGAACTCCAACCTCAGTGGTAATAGGCCTGATCTCATCAAGCTTCCTTCCATCAGGGCGTAAACCATCTTCGAGGATCATCCTTCTGACGATCTCTTTCATGGTCTTTAAAAATATCTCTTGAACCGCTTTTTCCTGTTCAGGATAAACTTCAGCAAAATGCTCTACGGTCTCTTTTTCCAGTTCATCAAGAGCATTTTGTCTGGCCAGTTTATCAGTGTTTTTGACTGCCTCAACTATTTTGTCATAGGCATATGCTTTTACATCCTCTTCAATCTGGGGATCCGGTTCAAAGGTAGGAACTTCAAGTTTTTCTTTGCCGATCTTTTGTACAATCTCCTGCTGAAACTGTACAATTTCCTGAATAGCCTTATGACCAAACTCGATTCCTGAAATAATCGCTTCTTCACTAACCTCATTAGCTGCTGCTTCTACCATTAAAACAGCTTTATCGGTTCCAGCAACAACCAGATGTATATCACTCTCTTTTTCCTGTTCCACTGTTGGGTTGATAATATACTCACCATTGACACGACCAACGATAACCCCTGCTATAGGTCCAGAAAAAGGGATATCTGAAACAGATAGTGCAGCTGATGCTCCGATCATCGCTGTTATGCTGGGATCACAATCCTGGTCCACTGACATGATGGTTGCAACAACCTGAACATCATTGCGGAAACCCTGCGGAAAAAGCGGTCTAATGGGCCTATCGATCAACCGTGCAGACAGTATAGCCTTTTCTGTGGGTCTTCCTTCTCTTTTAATAAAACCACCTGGGATTTTTCCTACAGCATATAAACGCTCTTCATAATCAACTAAAAGTGGAAAAAAATCAATTCCTTCCCGGGGTTCCTTGGAAATAGTTGCAGTCACTAATACCACTGTATCCCCGTAGTGTATTAAAACAGCACCATTTGCCTGTTTGGCCACCTTATCAAACTCCATTATCAAAGGTCGGCCGCCAAACATTGTTTGAAACGTCTCTGGCATAACTAACCTCCTAAAAAGATGAATAATAATCAGAAAGAGCGGCTTACCGCTCCCCCCCGAAAGACAAAACGTTTTATCGTCTTAGTCCAAGCTTTTCTATAATAACCTTATAGCGTGAAGGATCTTTCTCTCTCAAATAATTGAGAAAACCGCGTCTCTGGCCGACCATCTTTAATAGACCTCTCCTTGAATGGTGATCCTTTTTGTGAACTTTGAGATGGTCCGTCAAATAATTAATGCGCTCTGTCAGAAGAGCTATCTGTACCTCAGGAGAACCAGTATCCCGCTCATGTATCTGGTATTTTTCAATAACCCCTTTTTTTTCTGCTGAACTGAAAGACAATGTGGAACCTCCTCACCTTTCTTTAAATATTATTTGCCGATGATTGTGATTAAAGCCGTCCTGCGGGTATGTCCTTGACAACAAGATCGAACTTCTGCCCGATTTTGATTTGGCAAGAGAACCACGAAATCTGGCTGCACTTGGGACGTAAGCGTGTATCTCACCAGCCCTACGAATGATATCTTCGATCTTTATTTTATCCTGTCGAAGGTTATTCTATCTCTTTTTTTTGCATGGTGTTTGATAACCTTCATTTTGTCCCTACCTTATATTATACTTCCCGGCATGGAAACTCAATCTCATTCTCAGCGATTATAGCTTAAAGTGTAGATGCCAGCACTCCCTGACTGCTGGTGTAATATTCCAATTACATTATTAGATCTCCGATATCTGCTGCACTACCCTTTGTAAGTGTTGGTGATACTTATGGATCACCGGAAGTCCCAAGTAGAATCCTCCTTATTACGGCATTATCATTTTATGATCTTACCATAGTTTATCCTAATTGTAAATCTTTCGGATTAGCCCATAACACTCACTGTAATGCTGTTTTTGTCCCAATTCCTCGTAAACCTTTCCTGCAAGCTCGATATCTTTATTGATCTGAACAATTAAGTCATGCGGATCATTATATTTCCGTTCTTCTCTCAGCATTTTATACAAGCATATCTCTAATTGTTTTTGATAGAGATCACCCTGAAAATCCAGTAAATGTGCCTCAATTGTTTGTTCCTGACTTAAACCAAATGTAGGGTGCTTCCCGATATTGATTACAGTTAAATAGGTTTCATCATCTATTAATGTCTCACCTGCATAAACCCCACTCCTGGGAATTAAGATATCCTTTGGCACTGCTAGATTCGCTGTGGGAAAACCTATCCTGCGCCCCCGCTGATCCCCTTTGATTACTTCACCCTGCAAAACAGGCCAGCGTCCAAGCAGCTCTTTTGCCCGGACAATATCTCCTTTACTTAAAGCAGAACGAATTAAAGTGCTGCTGATGGGAACTCCCTTCACAACTACAGGAGGTATAATTTCTACATATATACCCTTTTCCTGACCAATTTTTTTAAGATACTCAGGTCTACCAGTACCACATCGCCCAAATTGATAATTATAGCCGACAAAAACCCCTCTTACGTGGAGTTTGTTGATGAGGATTTTCTCAATGAACTCATTCGGGTCTAAAGAAGCAAAATTTAAATCAAATGGTATCATATAAACAACTTCGACTCCCAGGTCATTCATTATTTTGATTTTTCTTTGATTACTCAAGATGAGCTTGGGAGCCTTATCAGGGTTTAATACCTGTTGAGGGTGAAGATCAAAAAGCAGTACTGATGGGATGCTGCCTGTTTTAGAGGCATAGGCGATCATTTTATTCAAAAGCATTCTGTGTCCAAGATGCACTCCATCAAAATTTCCCAGAGCAATGACTATTTCTCTACCATCAACTTTTTGTTCCAGATTGTGCAGAACCTCCATTAATCTTACCTCTCATCTTTTTATTCTAGAGTGAATACCTTTTTTAATTTATAAAGCCATTCCCCATCACTTGTTGTACAGAAATCAGCCAGTGCTAATAATTTCCCTTCTGGTGAATAAAGACGTACAAATTCAGGAAGATCATTCCCTATCCCCCCTAATATACCAGAGGGTGCAAGTGGTAGACCATTCAAAATATGAGGAACCGCTTTTTCTTTAACTGTTAATGCAGGAATGTGGCTGAGAGCAAGGTCAATAGGAAGCAAAAAGGAAAGATCACCTATCTGCCACAACTCCTTAATCTCTTCAAGAGTATAAGAATCTTTCAGCAGAAAGGGACCACTTTCTGTTCGCACTAGAAAAGACAGGTAAGCACCACACCCTAATTTTTCACCTACCTGTTCACAGATGCTTCGTACATAAGTTCCTTTAGAACACTTTAAATCAAAAAGCAGACGCGGATATGGCAGATCTCCTTGAAAGCGAATGGGATTGATTTCATAGATCTGCACCCGTCTTGCTTTACGTTCAACCACTTTGCCCTGCCGTGCCAACTGGTACAACCGTTTGCCCTTGTAATGTACAGCAGATACCATAGGGGGTATCTGTTTTATTTCACCCTGGAAATCCAGCAATACATCCCTTACTTCTGACAGCTCTAGCCTGACAACGGTTTTTCTTTCAAGTATTTTTCCCCCTGCATCATAGGTATCTGTTTTTATTCCAAAGGTCATTTCTGCCCGGTACTTTTTTGTCTTATTGATCAGGTATTCCGCTACTCTGGTTCCCTGTCCTATACAAATTGGAATCACCCCTGCTGCCCCCGGGTCCAGTGTTCCTGTATGACCTAACCTCTTCATTTTAAACAAATGCCGCAGAGTAGCTATAACCTCATGAGATGTAACTCCTGGTGGTTTTAAAACATTAATTAAACCGTTCATCCTGCAGTCCTCCGCTAACTCTAGCCAGATGCTCCTCTGTTTGGCTAATTACCAGTTGTTCCACTTCCTTGATATTACCTCTAACAGAACACCCAGCTGCCCGTTCATGACCGCCCCCTCCAAAATGAGCTGCTAGTTGATTGACATCTACATAGCTTTTTGAACGAAAACTGACCTTAATCTCACCCGATTTTAACTCTTTGAATAGGATCCCCACTTCAACACCCTTCAAGGATTTTGCATAATCGATAAGGCCATCACTATCATCTACCTCTGCTATCATGTCCTGGGTGATGGTCATCCAGGCAATCAAACCATTTTCGCTCAATGAAAGGGTCTGAAGCCCCATGACCAATAAGCGCAAGCTATTAATAGATCTCTGTTCATAAAGGTTATGCTGTATAAAGTTGTGTGCTGCACCACAATCCAGCAGATAAGCTGATGTTCTGAGACAGTTTGCTGAAGTGTTCTGGTGGCGAAATGATCCGGTATCAGTAATTATAGCTGTATATAGATTTGTGGCGATTTCAGAGGTAATAGATATACCTGCTTTAACCAGCAGATTACATATTATTTCTGCTGTGGCTGAAGCCTCACTATTTACCAGATTGATCTGACCAAAATACTGGTTGCTGATATGATGATCAATGTTGATGATAAAATTTGCTTTTTTTAGAGCATGTTCTGCATCTCCAGCCCTGGATGGCTCGGTACAATCCAGAGCAATACCCACATCAAAATAATCTATGATATTATCGTGGACTATTTCTATCTTCTCAGCCCCAGGCAAAAATCTGTACCCCTCTGGAACCGGTTCAGCGAGTACCATAACTACATTTTTGCCATTATTCAATAATGCCAAACCTAACCCCAGCAGAGAACCCAGAGCATCGCCATCCGCGTGGATATGTGTTGTCAGCACAAAAGTTTGCTTTGTTTTTATTATATCGATTATATCTTCAATAGCTTCCATCAGTCGCATCACTTATCCTGTTTCAAATCCTTAAGTATCTGATTGATTTCCATGCTGTGTTGAATCGAGTTGTCAAGTTCAAATGTTATTTCAGGGTGATAACGCAGACGGATTCTTTTTCCCAATTCTGACCTAATAAAACCACAGGCACTTTCTAAACCCTCAAGTGTCTTTGTTTGTTCTTCTTCTGAGCCTAATACACTTACATATACTTTTGCGTAGCGCCTGTCTTTAGAAACATCGACAGATGTTACACTGGTCATAGGATTAATGCGCGGATCCTTTATCTCGGTCTGCAGCAAAACTGTTAACACTTTTTTTATTTCCTCTGCCAAACGGCCAGCACGGTAGCTCATTTACTATCCCCTTCTT
>CAZZEY010000010.1:0-1867 GCA_964653445.1 uncultured Syntrophaceticus sp.
ATAACATCTACTGGTATAATATAGTACAACAATAGTTAAGGGGGAGAGATTCTTGGGTCAGGGAAGGGCAGGATTAAACAGCAGAGGGCACAGCCCGGGTATTGCTAAAGCGCTAGATCAATTAAAAAGACAAGAACACAATTTAAAAATAGTGGATCTGGCTTTTCCCTGCAGGGACAATACCATTTCATTTATTGGAATCACCGACTGTCACCCAGAACGGAATTTAGGGGATTATCAGAATATGGGATACTTTCTCCTGACTGAAAAAAACCAAAAAGCAGTTGTCATCGACCCGGGATTAAGAGAGGCAGGATGGATTAAAGATGCACTGAAAATCCAAAAGTGTGATGTTATTTTTACGCATTTTCACCTGGATCACTGGATCGGTTATGAGGCATTTAGTAATGAACTTATTTTTGCTTCCCCTCTATGCAAGACCGTGCTTACCCAAATGGTGGGAGCGGAGAGAACAGGCAAAAGCATTTTTGTAGAGGGACGCCTGAACGACTATCACCGCCGCCCTCTGCCTTTAAGAGCAGTCAATGACGCAGAACGTCTCCTCCCTATACGGGAGAGCATTAGCACAGTAACTGATGTACTCCCTTATAAAAACCGTGATTTTGGTCTGGATTTTTTTGAGCTGCCTTACGGCCAAACAGAAGGCACTCTTTACGGACTCCTGGAAACCGAAGGGCTCAAAATTCTCTTTGCCAGTGACCTGTTTGTGATGATCAATAACAGGATCATGGTTGAACCCCATTATGCCTTCAAACCCGAAATTATGGTAATCAACGATATTATTATCATGCTGCGCGCTATTTTAGGAAAGGACATAAACATTCAGGTTGATGAGATTACTAGAGATAATATGGAACGAATAGCCTGCCCAGATCTGCTAGCAATGGGGCACGGTCTTTTCGAGTTTTCCCAATACCGTTCAAAACTAGCCCACCTCTTACATGAGCTTGAAGAATTACTCCGCATCAACAAAGAGCACATTATTTAGTTGTTGGTGGTTGGCATAGAAGGAATTTGGCAAGCGAATGAGACCAATGACTGATAACTAATTTTTGCATGCGGTAGGGATAAACCAGATGCCGCAAAACCAAAAACCGTGCGCCAAAACCGTTCCGGTGATAGGTCGGTTTATCCCTGCTAGCGCAGCGACCTACGAAGGTTGTTACTTGCCCTTGACGAAGGAGCAGGTAACAACAGCTGAAGCTCAATAAGGATGTTGAGCTAGGCGACTCTGCGACAGGGATATCGTAATAGGAGCCGGTCGACTGTCGTCCGCGACGAGTTTTAGAGCAAGTTCAACCGAGTTCTTAAGCAAGCGTAGGAATAAACCAGAAACCGCCCGGGAGAACCATCCTGATCGGTCAGGAAAATTAATAGAGAGGTCTGTGTGACCTCTCCGTTCTTTTTTGTTCTTATGATTCGTCTTTTTCCGTTGGTCATTCCTAATCATCAGGGTATTCCCGGTTCTTCAGGTTCTTCTGGTTGTTCTGGCTCTTCAGGTTGTTCTGGCTCTTCAGGTTGTTCTGGCTCTTCAGGTTCTTCTGGCTCTTCAGGCTCACCCCCACCACTATTTCCTCCAGGTGGATCAGACGGCTGTTGTGGCTTTGGTTTGGGTGCCGGTTTGGTGCCAACCCTTTCAACCCTGTTAGTAGGGCGATAGTAGTCATTGGAAAGCAGGTGTTTGGTGCCATTGATTATTCTGTAGGCCTTCACCCTGTACCCTTTTGCTCCGCTGTTCTCCACTACTTTCTTGCCTACTAACATACTGGAGTCTTTTTTGGTGATCACCTTTGGAGGAATAACACTTGTAATAGATGTCTGCACTTGCACTTTTCTTTTCTGCTGT
>CAZZEY010000010.1:1877-14564 GCA_964653445.1 uncultured Syntrophaceticus sp.
CATGGTCAACACACCCCTACCTACATAAGTTTTGATACAGATATAGGAATCCATATTATTGCGAAATTTCAGGTCCTGATATCCATATGAAACAGTGGCATCACGACCAAGAGGTGCATAAGAGATAGCCAGGGAGTGGTTGCTCCTCTCCACAATATCAAGGCCAGCGAGCAGAACAGCATTATAAAGAGTTGTAGATACCTGACAGACACCACCACCCAGACCGGGCACAAATTTATTTTGCTCAATAACTATAGCCTCACGGTAACCCCTTTTTACGGTGCGAGGGCCTACTGTACCATTGAAAGAAAAGGTCTCACCGGGTTTGATCAAAGAATTGTTCAAAGCTTTTGAGGCAACAGCGATATTATGGGACCTATTATAATTGCTGGCATCAAAACTCGTACTGTATGTAGAAAGCAGCCCATTGATCCCCATTGCCTGAACATCTTCTGTGGTAACCTCTGGTTCTTCCTCCCTAAACTGCAGTTCAACTTCAGCTGTAAATGGCTCTTTAAAAGGTATTAAATCCACAAAACTTGTTTCAAGATCAACGGTTAAACCAGGTTTTCCAGGAACAATGGTGATCTCATCCCGATCATTGATCACCAGACTGGCGTTCTGTGGTTTATCACCAATATCTTTGATCAAAGGATCCAATATTTTTTCTGCTTTACTGTAGTCAACCTCTACCTCCTGATAGGGCAGTTTAATTTGATGCAGATAAGCAGCCCAGAACTGGTTAATTCGCTCCATTAATGAACCTGTCCTGCCTAAAAAATAGCTTTTATCGGCAGCCTGCTGCGAATCCATGGAAAAGCCGAGCTCACCCCTGGTGGTAACAAGTTTGTTTTCACCAGCAATAACCTCTACTGGAGCGGTGAGAAACTCCTGCTGTACACCCTCGATCTTTTCTTGAGCTTCTTCTTTTGTTAGACCGCCCACATCGATCCATTCCACCTGCACACCCGGCAGAATTCTATCTTTATAGGATAGGGATAAATAAACTACCCCACTGACCATAACCATTAACAGGACTGCAGCGGTCCCCAGCGCAAATAGCGCGATTTTTTTCTTTGGCAAGGTGTTCTCCTCCCCTTTTCCCCACTTACCTATATATACGTAAGGAAAACGCCCGTGTTACAAAACTCCTTAAACTTCTTTATCCTGATTAATCTCCTGATATGCATCAGCTACACGTTCCCATTCTTCATCATCTTCTATTTCAGACAGATACTCTTCTCCATCCTCATCTGTGGACAGTTTTAAAATAATCTGTTCATCTTCATCGGCATGTTGAAGAATGACATATTCATTCTCATCCAACACAAACCTATCTATTAACATGAATTCATGTTCATTTCCTTCTTCATCCTCTAGTATCAGCTGAGCATCATCTTCCCAGTTATCAGTCAATTATCAGCACCTCCCAAAATATTAATAACTGTATTATTATTTCATTATTCCCTTACATTATTAAAAATACGCCATTCTCCTAATCATGCATATCCTGCTTGTTCTTTCGCTGTGCAAGATAACTTTCGAGGATCAAACAGGCTGCCACCTGATCAATCACCAGTTTACGCCTGTGTCTCCTAATATCTCCCTCCAGTAGAGTTCTTTCTGCTTCTACTGTTGTTAAACGTTCATCCCAATAGAAAACAGGTATGCCTGTTTTCCGATGAATCTTATCTCCGAATTCCTTATAAGAAGCAGCTCCCTCGCCAGGTCTCCCATCCAAGTGCTTTGGATATCCAATCACCACCTCTTGAACATCATATTCCTTAATTAAAGCGCAAACAGCAGCCAGGTCATTTTTTTTGCTATTACGCTCAATGGTGGCCACTGCCTGTGCCGTGATTCCCAATTCATCACTAACAGCTACTCCGATTCGCTTTGCTCCCATATCAATTCCCAGTATTCTCATAAAACACTCCTAATAAACCTTGATATAAAAATAAGGGCATGCCGCAGCACAGTATCCACAAAGCAGACAGTCTTCTTCACGAACATGAGTCTTCCCATCATCCCCCAAAAACAGTGCATCTTGGGGGCATTGTTCAGCACATTTACCACATCCCTCACACCAGGGGTCAATATGCAGGTTCCTCTTTTCACTGCTGACCTTTTTTTTCAGCTCATCTGGAACCTGTAAACCTTGTGCTGCCAGAACATTGATATCCACTTCCTGGCGTGTTTTCATCCCTATAGCAACAGCTGCTGCAAAGGGCCGGCTGAATGCGTATTCAAGAGCTTCTTCCGCTTGAGGCAGGAGATTACCGCCCCCTAAGGCTTTCATTAAATAAATTCCCTTACCCGCAGCAGCCGCTTCGGTCAACACTTCCTCCATTTCCTGGCGGGTCCCATCCTGAATCCCCAGCCCCTTAATATTAAACAGGGGATGGATAACATCGATTTCCGTCATCTCAAGTGCTGCCCGGGCCCCGGCTATCCGATGTGTTGATATCCCTACCGCTCTCACCAAACCCTTTTCTTTTGCCTCGAGTAAATAGTCCAGTGCAGCTCTATGCCCCTGAATGGTAAGAGCAGATTCCTGTTCATGAAGCATAAAAATATCGATATAATCCCTGTCCAATTCCCGTCTAGCTTTTTCCAGGCTCTGTTTCATTTCTTCCGCGGTCACAGCATAGGATTTTGTGGTTATAACCAGGTCTTGTTTGGGAAAAGAATGCAGCATCTCTCTGATATAAGAATAGTTATCATAAATTTCAGCAGTGTCAAAAAAATTAACCCCTTGCTCAACAGCATATTTAAGAACAGCTACACCTTCAGCAAGAGGTAAATCTGCCTGCAGGGGTCCTATGGTTAATGCACCAAAACAAAGGCGTGACACCCTAATGCCGGTTTTTCCTAAATAATTGTATTTCATCTAGCGATCTTTCTCCAGATAACTTGTTATAAGTTCTTCCAATAGTTCATCACGCTCATACTTCCGAATCAGGTTCCGAGCATTACGATGATTGGTGATATAAGCCGGGTCTCCAGAGAGAAGGTAGCCTACCAGCTGGCTGATAGGATTATACCCCTTCTCCTTGAGAGCCTTATAAACCGTTAACAATGCTTCCTGTGCGGAAACCCCTTCTTCCCCACGGAATTTGTAGGCCATCGTTTTATCTAATTCATCTGAAACCATTTTGTTGTCACCCCTGGTCTTAAATAGGCATGATTCTCATATTCTCTATTAATCAAAGCGATCCTGCCAATGAGGGAAAATATTTCAAAATTATGACTGCAGCTGCTCACGCACTATTTCTATCCCCTTCTTTAAAGCATCATCCAACCGGGCGGGGTTTTTCCCTCCAGCTTGAGCCATCTCCGGTTTACCCCCTCCACCGCCATCTACCACTCGGGCTATATCCCGCAGCAGTTTCCCTGCATGGAGTCCGCGGTCTTTAACCAGATCACTGCTCACAAAACAAACAAGGCCTGCTTTGTTGTCCAGCGGGCTCCCCAGGACAGTCACACCAGAGCCCAGGCGATCCTTCAATAGATCTCCTAAAGAACGAAGAGCATTCATATCAGGTACATCTACCTTTACCGATAACAGTTTGACTCCATCTACACTAACAGCTTGAGCCAAGAGGGAATCCACCTGGCCGCTCATTGCCTTACCGCGGAGCTGCTCTATTTCTTTATCCTGCTTATGGAGCTGTTGGATCAATTGTTCCAGTCGGGAGATGACTTCTTCTGGATCAACTTTCAGCAGGTCTGCTGCTGTTTTTAGAATCCTTGTTCTGTCCTGCCAGTAATTCAATAAAATTTCACCGGTCAGAGCCTCAATACGCCGTACCCCTGTACCAATACCGCTCTCTTGAACAATATGGAAAAACCCCAATTCACTGGTCCGACGCACATGTGTACCTCCACACAGTTCTTTGCTGAACTCCCCGATGGCCACTACTCTCACAGTATCACCATATTTTTCACCAAAAAGGGCGATAGCATCCTGAACCCGCGGATCCTGGTGGTCAGCTTCAAAAACATTGACTATAAGGTTGTTTTTGATTTTTTCATTTACCAGTTCCTCTACCTGGGCCAATTCTTCAGCTGAAAGTGAAGCAAAATGGGAAAAGTCAAAGCGCAGCCGTTCCGGTGTGACCAGTGAACCCATCTGCTGCACATGATCCCCTAGGACTGAACGCAGAGCACTGTGTAAAAGGTGTGTTGCAGTATGATTGCGGGCCGCTGCAAGGCGGTACTGTTCATTAACCTCTGCAAGCACAAAATCACCTTTTTGTACAGTTCCCCTTATAACTGTGCCGTGATGGACAAATACCCCACCGGAAGCACTTTTTGTATCACGTACTGCAATCTCCCCATCAGGTCCTCTCAAGATTCCCTGATCTCCCACCTGACCGCCGCTTTCAGCATAAAAAGGTGTTTGATCCAGAACCACCAGCACCTGTTCTCCTTCAGCAACCCCTTCTCTTTCGGCTCCTTCCACCGAAAGAGCCAGTATCTGAGAACGGGTGGAGAGAGTATTATATCCTTGAAAAACCGTTTCACTGCACTGATATGTGGTACAAACACTAAAACTGTCTGCTGGCATAGTTTCCTTCCAGGCAGCTCTCGCCCGAGCGCGCTGCTGTTCCATAGAGGACTGGAAGCTATCAAGATCCACATTCATGCCGCGCTCTGCTAAAATCTCCTGGGTTAATTCCAGAGGAAAACCGAAGGTATCATAAAGTCTGAACGCTACATTGCCTGGCAGGCTCTTTTCACCGGTTTTCTTGAACTTTTCCAGGTACTCCTCCAGGATCTGGAGGCCCTGCTCAAGAGTTTCACCAAAACGCCCCTCTTCCTGGGCGACAATTTTCTGAATGTAATCGGACCGATCTTTCAACTCTCTGTAGGGATCTTGGTAAAGAGTAATGGTCTTATTAGTAAGCTTATGCAAAAACATCTTATCAATCCCCAGCAGTTTCCCATAGCGCAGCGCACGGCGCAGTATTCTCCGCAAAACATAACCGCGCCCCTCATTAGATGGTATTACACCATCTGCAATCAGAAATGCTACCGCTCTGGCATGGTCAGCGATCACTTTTAGAGCAACATCACTTTTGGGATCAGCCCCATAGCTGACTCCTGAGATCCGAGCAGCCTCTTCTACCAGAGGATAAATCAGATCTGTCTCAAAATTGTTAGGAACATTCTGCATTACAGAGGCTATTCTCTCCAAACCCATCCCAGTATCGATGTTTTTGCGCGGAAGATTATTGAGACTACCGTCTTCCTCACGGTTAAACTGTGTGAAAACCAGATTCCAAACCTCTAAATACCTACCGCACTCACATTCTACTCCACAATCAGGAGAACCACAACCTCTCTCAGGACCCAGGTCTACAAGGATCTCAGAACAGGGCCCACATGGACCAACAGGGCCTGCCTCCCAGAAATTGCTTTCCTTCCCTAGAGGAACTATCCTTTCATGTGGTATACCGATGGAATTATGCCAGATCTGTGCAGCTTCCTGATCATCATGATAAACAGTGATCCAGAGATCAGAAGGTGACAGACCGAGTTCTTTGGTTAAAAACTCCCAGGCCCAGGCTATTGCCTCCTTTTTAAAATAATCCCCAATGGAGAAGTTGCCCAGCATTTCGAAAAAAGTATGATGGCGAGCGGTTCTTCCCACCTGTTCCAGATCAGGTGTGCGCAGGCACTTCTGAGATGTTGCAAGCCGAGGGTGTGGAGGCACCGCTTTTCCCTGAAAATAAGGTTTAAAAGGCACCATACCAGCAACGGTCAGCAGCAAACTGGGGTCGTTCTTGGGAATAAGAGATGCACTTGGTAAAATCATATGGTCGTGCAAACTGAAATAATCAAGAAATTTTCTTCGTAATTCCGCTCCAGTAAGCAATATTCAACACTCCCAGGATTTTCTCGTTATCAGGCTCATTATAGTATACGTTTTCAGTTTATGTCAATTAAAATGGTGTTTATTGGTTGTAGTTGATGACAGGTCTATTACACCAGTTTTTCCCAGACAAAACCCACTACAACTCTGAGCAGCCCAGCTGCAGGCACTGCAAAAATCAGCCCCAAAGGACCTGCCAGATAGCCACCGACCAGGAGAACAAAAACTGTGGCTAAAGGATGCAGACCCACCCGCTCTCCTAATAAACGAGGAGTAAGTAAACTGCCTTCTATCTGCTGCACCAATAAAAAAATACCAAGCATGAGCACACCTTTCCAGGTGCTAATGGAAAGAGCAAACCCAACCACTGGAATTGCTGCCATTATGGGGCCAAAAACCGGGATCAGGTCTGCAATTGCGGTGAATGCACCTATCAAAATAGAGAAGGGTATTTGAAGTAGAGCCGCGCCCACTCCTGTGAACAGACCCACAAGCAAAGAAATCAGCAGATGTCCCCGCAGGAATTGGCTGAATATAACGTCACCTTCCCGCACTAAAAAAATAAGATCACTGCGAAAATTGGGGGGCAGAAAAGCCAAAAACTTCTTTTTCAAATGATCAAAATCTCTAATAAAATAATAGGCTAAAAATAGTGCAAGCAAAAAACTGGGCAGCAGATAAATGACCCCGATAAACATGTGGGCAAAACTGCGCATCCCCTCAAAAATTGTACTGCGAAGATCCCCTATGGTTTCCTTTAAAATTTGATATGCTTCTGGAGGGAGAGAGGTGCGTGTCAGCAGTCCGTCAAAAAAGCCCTGAACTTTTTCCCATGTTTCTAAGTAAACAGGGATAATTTTAGCAAAAGCTTTTAATTCCTGAAATAAGGCAGGAACAAAAAATCCAAAAAAAATGCCGGCAATAACCAACCCTGCGGCATAGACAGTTAAGATAGATTTTGCTCTGTTAACCCCCCGGTTTTCTAAACTGCGTACAAGGGGATAAATAATATACGCCATAATGATGGCCAAACCGAAAGGAACAAAAACAGAGCGGATATAGTAGACAAAGATTCCTCCAGCTAATCCCGCCAGACAGAGAATAATTATACTCAGGGTCCGACGCTGCATCTCATTATCCCCCAAAGGTTAACGGCGCATCATCTCTAATACTCCCCTGGATATCCCGCGCAGAACACGCCTGGCATTATCCCCCATCTGCTGTGATCTCCTCAAACTGTTTGGTTCCTGTCGGAAAAGATAAAACGCCCCCAAAACCGCCCCTAGTAATCCACCTGTCACCAAACCATTTATGTAACTCCGCTTTGCCATCTTCCTCACCCCTTGGTTTAAAGCTTATAGCAGATATAATAGGATCAGACTTTATTCAATAGTCATCTGCATTTATAGACATAAGATTTCCATCCTCACAGATCTCATAAACCTCACCATCTCCCCGAGTGCTGAACTCCACAAAGCAGGACCAGCAGTAATACTGGTCTGTTCCTACCTTACCTGTTTGTCTACCATGGCAGATCGGACACTGCATTTTGATCACCCCTGTTGTCGCCGGTATAACCAGCAATAATCGCTTCTTTTCCCCATGTGCTTATCATTTCCGGTGACATAACCATTCTGCCTGTGAGCAGATCTCCTACCACTCCTGTGGATACCTCATAACCCATTAATTTTCCGTCATTGACATCAAAAATCACATCATTTAGTGTTCCCAGGTTCTGTCCTGCCTGGGTTAAAACCAGTTCACCCTCTGTTTGTTTTACACTTCTGGCTTCCGGATGCGCCCCTTCATCCTCCAGAGCATCAGAACATGATACTGTTACAGCATCTTTACCGATGCTATTGATGCTGTTGAAGGAAAGGTGGCGGGAGGAATTGAGACCACCCTTTTCCTCCACTACCAGGCTAATAATTTTCATATCAGGATGGCTCCATAGAAGGTCAGTCACCACTCCAATTTCTTTACCTGTGTCAAGACTCACTACCGGCAGTCCAATAATCTCCCGGGCTTTATGCAACTGACACCCCTTCTCCATCGAAAATTTATGGTTTTTATATTATTGCCAAATAAATAAAAAAAATGCACCCTCAAGGGGTACATTACATTACCTATTTTTTGATGGGACGCTTTATAATACCTCCTCCCAGTACAAGGTCACCCTGGTAAAAAACCACCGCTTGTCCCGGTGTCACTGCTCTCTGCGGTTCTTCAAACTCCATCCATACTTCCCCATCATCACCTGGAGAGATAACAGCAGTTACTGGTTTGGAATTATAGCGGATCTTCACCATGGCGTGGTGACAACCATCAAGAGATTCCAGAGCGATATAATTGACATCTCCAGCTACAAGTCCACATGTTAAGAGAGCATCCCTCTTACCCACGATAACAGCATTTCTGAAAGGATCCAGTTCCACAACATAAGCCGGATATCCTAGAGCAAGGTTAAGGCCATGTCTCTGACCAATGGTATAAAAAGCAAGTCCCTGATGCCTGCCCACAGAGTTTCCCTCTGTGTCATAAATAACACCTGGTTCTGCTGCTTCTGGAGCCCGTTCTATCAAAAAACTGCGGTAATCATTATCAGGTATAAAACATATCTCCTGGCTCTCTTTTTTGTCAGCTACAGACAGCCCTGCCAGAACAGCAATTTTTCGCACATCTTCCTTCCAGTATTCACCTAAAGGAAATTTCAGCAGAGGCAATTGGTCCTGGCGGAGATTGTAGAGTACATAGCTTTGGTCCTTCCTGGGGTCAAGCCCCTTTTTTAGAACCCAGCGGCCTCGCCCCTCATCATAATAGTTCCTTACATAATGCCCTGTGGCCAGATATTCAGCTCCCAGAGAACGTGCCTGTTCCCACAGGGCTCCAAATTTGATGGTTTTATTACAAATAACACACGGGTTTGGGGTACGACCAGCAAGGTATTCCTGGCAGAAATAATCGATTACGTTTTCTTCAAAGGTCTGCCTTAAATCACATGTGTAATGAGGGATCCCCAGCATCTCTGCCACATTGCGGGCATCTTCTACAGCTGGCAGCAATTCCTGATCAGACGAGCAGTCATCACACGGCATAACCCGCATAGTGATACCGGAAACATCATACCCCTCTTCTTTTAGCAGGTAAGCGGCAGCAGAACTGTCCACCCCCCCGCTCATAGCAACAAAAACTCTTCCCCGCATAGATGAAGCCATAATATTTATGCATCTCTCCTTAACTGCTTTACAACATCCGTCAGATTATCCACAACATACTCAATATCCTTCATAGTAGTAGAACGCCCCACAGTCATTCTAATTGTACCTGCTCCTTTTTCAGGAGAAAGCCCGATAGCCTCCAGCACATGTGACAGCTGTGAAGAACCGGAACTGCAGGCAGAACCTGTTGAAACAGCGATACCCCGCTGATCAAGGCCGGTGAGCAAGCACTCCCCTTTTGTGCCCTCTATGGTGACATTAACATTATGGGGAAGCCTTTCTTCTGGATGCCCATTTAATCTGATCCCCGGGATCTGTTCCCTTAACCCTTGTATTAAAAGCTCACTTAATTTTCTGTACCTTTTGCTTTCAGATATATGTTCCTTTGCTGCCAGTTCTGCTGCTTTTCCCAAACCTACAATACCGGGGATATTTTCAGTTCCAGGACGTCTGGTTTTTTCTTGACCTCCCCCGTGAAAAAGCGGCTCAAGTACTGTTCCTTTTCTGATGTAAAGCGCCCCTGCTCCCTTTGGCCCATAGATCTTATGAGCTGATATAGAGAGGAGATCAACCCCTAATTTCTCTACATCTAAGGTTAGATAACCCGCGGTCTGAACCGCATCAGTATGAAATACAATTTCATACTCTCTGGCTATCCTCCCAATCTCTTTTATCGGCTGGATGGTTCCGATCTCATTGTTGGCATGCATAATAGTAATCAAAATAGTATCCCGGCGGATGGCTTTCCTTAGCTCATCGATATCAACCATTCCATAATGATCAACAGGTAGAAATGTTACATCAAAGCCGTTTTTGGCCAGCATCTCACAGGTGTCAAGCACAGCATGGTGTTCTATGGTAGAGGTGATGATATGCCTCCCCCTTTCCTGGAGCGCCCATGCAGTGCCTATTACTGCCATATTGTCAGCCTCAGTACCACCACTTGTAAAAACAACCTCTTCATGATCAGCCCCAATCAAACGCGCTACCCTTGACCTGGCGATTTCCAGGCGCTGTTTTACAGCCCTGCCGTAAAAATGGAGACTAGATGGGTTGCCAAAATGTGTTTCCAAGATGATACGCATCTCTTGAAAAACTTCTGGATGAACAGGTGTTGTTGCTGCATGATCCAGATAAACCTGTCTCCTTGAAGCCATCATTCCTACCCCCCGTCAATAACTGCAGTATTTTCTTTTTATATTATGTTTCTTTTTTAAATTGTGATTTTAAGAAATCAAGCCATGCTTTAATCTGTTTTTCTCTACCCGAATCTGATGGCTCATAATACCTTCGTCCCTGCAGGACATCTGGCAGATAATGCTGGGGAACATAATTTCCGGTATAATTATGAGGATACAGATAGCCATCCCCATACCCGAGTTTTTTCGCACCACTGTAACTGGCATCCCGCAAGTGCCGCGGTACACTACCAACAGCACCCTTTTCAACATCCTTCAAAGCCATTCCGATCCCTTTATAGACACTGTTGCTTTTGGGAGCACAGGCCACATATAATGCTGCTTCAGCAAGGATCAGCCTGCCCTCTGGCATCCCTATCTGCTCCACTGCTCGGGCTGCTGCCTCAGCAACCACCAAAGCCATCGGGTCAGCCAGTCCCACATCCTCTGCTGCATGGATAACAATTCTTCTGGCTATAAACCTGGGATCTTCTCCCCCTTTTATCATACGAGCCAGCCAGTGCAGAACCGCATCTGGGTCAGAACCCCGCATGGACTTTATAAAAGCAGAAACCACATCATAGTGCTGATCACCGTCACGGTCATAGACAACAGGGGTCTGCTGAACCGCAGCTGCAGCCTGCTCCAAACCGATTCTGATCACACCATCGGCCCCTGGTTCTGTCAGCTGCACCGCTATTTCCAAAGCATTGAGCAGTCTACGGGCATCTCCTCCAGCCACACGCACCCAGTGCTCCCTTGCTTTCTGAGCGACCTCTATTTTAAGTTTACCCAAACCCCGCTCACTGTCTGATAATGCTCTGTCCAATATTTTATTAAGGTCGTCTGGTTGCAAAGGATAGAATGGAAGAACCCGGGTGCGGGAAAGAAGTGGAGAATTGATAGAAAAATAGGGGTTTTCCGTTGTTGCCCCGATCAGGATCACTGTTCCCTGCTCCACAGCCGGTAAGAGCACATCCTGCTGTGCCTTATTAAAACGGTGCAGTTCATCAATAAACAGAATAGTTTTTTGGTTGTAAAATTTTAAGCGTTCCCTGGCCTCCTGCAGAACCCTGCGCAGTTCTCCAACACCTGTGCTGGTTGCATCGATTTGAATAAAGACAGCTCTGGTTGCCTGCGCAATAATACCAGCAAGAGTAGTTTTTCCCGTACCAGGAGGGCCAAAAAAAACCGCAGAAAAAGGGTTATCCGCCTCAAGTGCTGAATGAAGCAACCGACCAGAAGCAACCAAATGAGCCTGGCCGGCAAACTCCTCAATGGTCTGAGGTCTCATTCTGTATGCCAGGGGACCCTCCTGTTCCTGTGCCTTCTTCTGGGCATAATCAAACAGGTCCACCAGAAACACCCTCTTTTATTTTCTCACCACGTAATTCCCGTCAAACAACATCTGATCAACCCAAATATGGTTCTAGAAAACGGACAAGTTCTCCTTTAGGGCGGAACCCAACAATTCTGGTGACTTCTCTGCCTTCTTTAAAGAGGATTAGTGTTGGAATATTCATAACTCCAAACTTTTCAGCTGTTTTTGGGTTTTCATCCACATTGAGCTTACCCACACGCATCCGATCAGCGTTATCCTGAGCCACTTCTTCTAAAACCGGTGCGACCATCTGACAGGGGCCACACCAACTTGCCCAAAAATCAACTAGAACAGGCAGCTTTTCCTGCTGAAGACGTGTTTCAAAATCGGGATCAGTTAAAGTAATTGTATCCATCAACTGGCCCTCCTCCTACCTTTTCCTTCAGAATATAATTATACCAGCAGCCTGTCAACCCTCGACTTAAGTATTAACTGTGGGTTCCTCTTCTGGAGGGGAATCAGGTGGAGCTATTTCCGGTCTTTCACTTCCGGGATGCAAAGGAGCAGGTGTGGGCTGCGGTATTTCTAAAGGACTCATATCAGGATGAGGAATACGAAAATTCGCCATCTTTATCACCTCATCTTTAATATTCCCCGGCAATGTATATTCTATAATGCAGCCCATACAAATGATTTAATCCTGCCCCATGATGGAGTCAATTCCATTTTTCATGAAGTGTTCTCTAAATCCGCTGATAACTTCCTGAGACACACCTGTTTGTTCAGCTATTTCTTCATCTGTTTTTCCCATTTTGATGTCCTCTAAAAAAGCATCCATATCCATCCCGACTTCTTCCAGCATTAACCGCAAACTGGGCTCCAAACTCCATGGGGGACCAGGACCATGCATTATTAACACCTTCCTTCATTTTTATTTTGCTTTACAGGTGTTTCACTATATAATAATGTAGAAGAATTAGTAATCTTATTCACTATTTTAAAAAAACTGATGTCAAAACTGCACAATCTCCTGGAGGAGCCATTTTAGCATTTTTCTTTAGGGAAAGGAGAACCTGAATTGAAAAACTACCT
>CAZZEY010000011.1:0-13934 GCA_964653445.1 uncultured Syntrophaceticus sp.
AAGAGGTCATTTTCCGAACTACTCCGTTTAAAATTTCGGGGAGGAAATTAAGTATTGGAGGATAACGGGAATTCTATGAAACTGCGCAGGCAGCAGGCGATACTGGAAATAATAGAGGAAAAGGTAGTAACTACCCAGGCCGAGCTGGCTGATGAACTCTTGGCCAGAGGTATTAAGACCACTCAGGCAACTATTTCAAGAGATATTAAAGAACTGCAGTTGGTTAAGGTTCCTTCAGGACCGGATTCTTATCGTTATGCCAGACCACAGCAAATTGAGCACCCTCGGGGTGTTGAGCGTTTACGGCGGTTGTTTCGAGAGAATGTGGTTAAATTTGATGATTGTGAAAACCTAATTTTGATCAGAACTATGCCGGGTGCGGCTCATAATGTGGCATCAGCCCTTGATCAAGTGGGTTGGAAGGAACTGTTGGGGACGGTGGCTGGAGATGATACTATTTTGCTCATTATTAAGCCCCGTGATGCGGTTCAACAGGTGGTATCCCGTATGGAAGAAATGTTAAGGTGAGTGTTATTTATGCTGATTCAGCTTGTGATCAGGGATTTTGCTTTGGTCGAAAGTGTAGAGCTGATGTTTGGTTCCAAATTGAATGTACTGACCGGTGAAACAGGAGCAGGCAAGTCAATTATTGTGGATGCCGTGAATCTGCTGGTGGGGATGCGCGCATCCAGTGACCTGGTTCGAACCGGTGCGGAAAAAGCGCAGGTTGAGGGGCTGTTTGACTACAGCTGCTGCTCCGGTGTCCAAGAAAAGCTGGTTTCTTTAGGTTTACCAACAAGTGAAGATAATACTCTGCTGCTGTCACGGGAGATAAGTGCTGAAGGGAGAAGTATTTGCCGTATTAATGGACGGGCCGTTCCTCTTAATATGTATCGTCCCTTTGGGGAGTATCTAGTGGATATCCACGGTCAACATGAGCACCAATCACTGCTGCGGGTCAAGGAACACCAGGAATTGCTGGATCGCTACTGCGGAACCCAGGTTCTTGAACAGAGGGAAGTGGTAGCAGGTTTATATAAAAGGCTGATGCAGTTAAAAAAAGAACAGGAACAGCAGCAGTTGAGTGAAGCTGAAGTCATGCGCCGCTTGGACTATCTGAGGTGTGCTCTAGAGGAGATCGACCAATTTAAACCTGTTCCTGGAGAAATGGAACAGCTGCGCAGGGAAAGGGAACGTCTGCGGTATGGTGAAAAATTGGCAGCGCTTGTCCAGGAAGCGGCTGCCCAATTGTCAGTTGGTGAAGGCAGGCTAACTCCTGCTTATGACCTGGTGGGGGAAGCCGCAGCTAAAATACGAGAAATCGCCCAGATTGACAGCTCAGTCGAAGACCTGTCTTCATCTGTGGAGGATGTATTATATCGGTTGGAAGATGTTATTTTCAAACTGCGTTCCTATCAGGAACAGCTGAATTTCGATCCAGAACGTGCCCGGGAGGTTGAGGAGAGGTTTTTTGCTCTGCATGATCTGATGCGCAAATATGGAAATACTTTGGCTGAGGTCCTAAGTTTTCGCGAAGAAGCTGCAGCCGAACTGGAGAGGCTGGAGGGTGCGGCACAGCATAAACAGGGTATTGAAGCAGAGTATAAAAAAACTATAGAGAAATATAACCAGGAAGCCAGCAAACTGAGTTCTATGCGGCAGAAAGGTGCTGTTTCCCTGGCCGAAGCTGTTGCCTCTGAACTGCGCCCTCTAGGACTGGAGAACGCCCGTTTGGAGATCGGTTTTAAACAGTCTCCTGAACCCACTGCAGTGGGGTATGATATTCCGGAGTTCCTATTTAGCGCCAACCCTGGGCAACCGCTGAAACCGCTGTCAAAAATAGCCTCAGGTGGTGAGATGTCCAGGGTAATGCTGGCTTTAAAGGTTGTTTTAGCGGAAAATGACCATATTCCCACACTTATTTTTGATGAAATTGATGCCGGGATCGGAGGATTAACCCTGCAGGCAGTAGCGGATTGCCTATTTTTAGCGGCACAGAGCAAACAGGTTATTTGTGTAACCCATGCCCCCCATATAGCTGGTCGAGGACAGAATCATTTTTATATCACAAAGAGCACTTCTAATGGAAGAACAAGTATTAAGGTACAGCAGCTGCAGAGTGAGGACAGGGTAAATGAGATTGTGCGTATGCTGGGGGGTACACAAGATGATGAGGTAACCCGGAAACATGCCCAGCAGATTTTGAAAAAATAAAAACCAAGGGCAAATGGACGTATAAAGATATTGAGAAAAGGTTATTTTAACAACTGCGGAGGAAGAGTGACCAGGAGAATTCGCAGGAGTTGAGCAAGATTAAGACCACAAACCTAAAAAGGATTATTGGTCTTTTTTTCTTTGTCATTTTTTTAATATTCAGCTATATGGTAGTGTTTCAATTTGCTGCTATTACTCCGGCACATCTGCGGGTTAATGTAGGGGATAGAGTGGCTTTGGATAACCTTTTTCCGAATTTTATCACTGAGCGTCTCACAGCTTTGGTGTTTGAGGAGGAAGGGAAATTTAAATGGGGGTCAAGTTCAAGTCAGAAAATCCTGCAGGAGCAGGAGTCCTTTATTGCTGACGGGCCAGGTTCTATTGACCTATATCTGCGTCTTTTTGGTGTAATCCCCTTTAAAAGGGTCACTCTGCAGGTGGTTTCTCCGGTAAAAGTAATGGTTGGCGGGCACTCTATAGGGGTACTGATGCATGCTGAGGGAGTTATGATAATGGGCTATTCTCAGATCAGACTTCAGGACGGCAGAAAAGTGTCCCCTGGTAAAGAAGCGGGGCTGAAAAAGGGGGCGCTTATCCAGAAAGTGGAGAATAAAGCCGTACAAAGTGATACCCAATTAAGCTATCTGATCGACCAGTTGGCTAGAAAAAATAAAGAGATCAGGCTTAGTGTAAAATATCAGGGAAAAATTAGTCAGGTAAAGGTTAAACCGCAGTACTGCCGTGAAACCGGACGCTACCGTATCGGGTTGTTGGTGCGTGATGGGGCTGCAGGAGTGGGTACTCTTACCTTTTGTGATCCTAAAACAAAGAAATTTGGAGCTTTGGGACATATGATAACAAATTCCGGCGCTCAGAACTCCTGGGATTTTACAGAAGGCAGGATTGTTTCCGCTATCATACAGTCTGTCCAGAAGGGTGAGCGGGGTAAAATAGGTGAAAAAGTTGGGTTCTTTGGAGGAAATGCTGTCTCTGGGAAGATCAATAAAAATACCCAATACGGCATTTTTGGTTATATGCAAAAACAGGTGGCCAATCCCTTTTTTCCAGAACCCATTGCAGTAGCCATGAGTCATCAGGTCAAAGAGGGGCCGGCAACTATACTCACTGTTCTAAATAAGGATACCATTGAAGCTTTTCAGGTGTCTATTGAAACTGTATTTTCCCAACCTCGTGCCGATGGTAAGTCAATGATCATCAAGGTCACAGATCCCGATCTTTTGCGTCGGACAAGTGGTATCATTCAGGGAATGAGTGGAAGCCCTATTATTCAGGATGGGAAATTGGTGGGGGCCGTCACCCATGTTCTTGTTAATGACCCTACACGAGGTTATGGGGTGTTTGCCGAAATGATGCTGGAAGAGGCTGGACTGCTGCCGGCAAGGAGCAGTATGATTCCTGAATTTCAGGAGAGAAACAGTGTTATAGCTTATGGTCATAATAAGTCAGCATCTTCCATATTTCGAGGAAGGGAAAAAATGTAGGGGTGTCGAAGTAAATTAAAAAGTAAAATAGAAAATGAAGGAATCATGTTTTTAGGGGGCGAAATGTTTTGGGAAGTCAGATTAAAATAATGATAGTGGATGATAACAGGGATTTTTGCGAAATTTTGAAAGAATACTTTGAAGGGCTCGAAGATTGTGTTGTCTCAGGGGTGGCGCATAATGGTCTGCAGGCATTGGATTTATTAACTGAGGATTTTCCGGATGTGATAATTCTTGACCTGATTATGCCTCATTTGGATGGTATTGGTGTTTTAGAAAAGCTGTCTATGGACTATGGTGAGGATCGTCCCAGGGTGATTATTCTCACTGCTTTTGGACAGGAGGCTATGACCAGGCGGGCAGTGGAGTTGGGTGCTAATTATTATATACTCAAACCCTTTGATCTGGAGATTTTAGCCAATCGGGTGCGGCAGTTAGCTAACAACCAGGTGGGGCCTATTAAAAATTCAACTCCTAAAGCCCGCAACCTGGATGTGGATGTTACCAATTTAATGCACCAAATGGGGGTTCCTGCCCATGTGAGGGGTTATCAGTATATCAGGGATGCCATACTGATGGTTGTGGAAGAGATGAACTTATTAGGTGCGGTTACTAAAGAACTCTATCCAGCTATTGCTGAAAAATACAATACAACCCCCAGCAGGGTGGAGAGAGCCATCCGCCACGCTATTGAATTAGCTTGGGATCGGGGTAATGTAGAATTAATGAATAAATTTTTTGGTTACACCATTGATGTGGAACGCGGCAAACCCACCAATTCAGAGTTTATAGCTATGGTTGCGGACCGCCTGAGGGTTGGAACCAAGGTGGGATGAGCAAACTTGCAAGTGACTGTTACTTGGTTTAAAATTATAGCAAGTCTGAATGGCGAGGCAGGTTAACAATGGAGATTAAGGGAAAGGCCAGAGTGGATCATCGTACAAAGAACCTCGTCAAGCGCTTGCGCAGTCATGAGATTGCAGTTATTGACCATGAAGATATTGACGAGTTGGCTGCGGAATCATTGATCAACTGTCGGCCAAAAGCAATTATTAATGCCAGTTCCTCAATAACAGGAAGGTATCCAAATGCGGGTCCCCTTAATCTTATTGCGGCAGGGGTCCCGCTTTTCGATAATGCGGGCCAGGATGTTATGCAGATGATCTGTGAGGGGGATGAGGTTGTCATCTCCGGAGAGGATATCTACTGCAGGGGTGTTTTTGTGGCCCGCGCTGTTCTGCTCACTGAACAGGCAGTTAAGGAGCAGATGGCTGATGCACAGGAGAATGTTAAGCAGGAATTGGCCAGATTTGTTGATAATACCCTGGATTATGCCCGCAGAGAAAAGGGCTTAATTCTGGACCAATATCCCGCGCCCAAATTGCGTACTAAGCTGAAAGACAGGCATGCCATGATTGTGGTGCGAGGCGCAGGATACCAGCATGATATACTGGCTGTAAAATCTTATATTGATGAGATTAAACCTGTGCTGATCGGTGTGGATGGAGGGGCTGATGCCCTATTGGAACTGGGCTATCGGCCTGATCTCATTGTAGGGGATATGGACAGTGTTTCAGATAAAGCACTGCTCTCCGGTGCGGAAATAGTGGTTCATGCCTATACAGATGGGAGTGCTCCCGGTTTGGCGAGAGTGAAGCAGCTTGGTTTGGATGCTGTTGTTTATGCAGCTCCCGGGACCAGTGAGGATATTGCGTTCCTGCTGGCATATGAGCATGGTGCCGAATTGATGGTGGCTGTGGGGACACATTCCAATATGATCGATTTTTTGGAAAAGGGAAGACCCGGGATGGCCAGCACTTTTTTAGTGCGGCTAAAAGTTGGTTCAATTCTGGTTGATGCCAAAGGTGTAAGCAAACTCTACAGACAGGGGCTGAAGTTGAAGCATGTGGCACAGATCTTTCTTGCTGCACTACTTCCTCTCTTTGTGATTATGATTATGTCTCCAGCCACCAGGGGATTTCTTAAGCTTTTGATTATGCAGGTTAAGCTTTTCCTGCGCATTTGATAGTACTGTACTTAAGGATGTACAGAAAAACGGAAGGAGTTAATGAGTTTGATAGTTGATATCAGATATCATATTGCTTCTCTGGCTGCTGTATTTCTCGCTTTAGGGATAGGGATCCTGATCGGTACTTCGATGATCGGCAGTGATGCAATTACTGAGCAGCAGAAGAAGATGATTGAGGGGCTGGAAGATGAGTTTGCTATATTGCGTGAAGAGAATAAGCAGAGTGTCAGTGCTCTCCTTCAGGCGCAAGAAGTGATCGCAAACCAGCAAAAATTTAATCAGAGTGTACTTCCCCTGCTGGTGAACGGTAAGCTTGAAGGACGCAAAATAGCTCTGATAGATATAAATTATAATAAAGGACATGATGGGTTGATCAGCGCTCTTAGGTCTGCAGGGGCTGATATACAGTCAGTTACAGTGGTTAATTTAGGGCTGCTCAAGGATTCTAATTTAAGCAAACAGACAGCAGGTATGCTGGGTAAAGATGAGCCCAATCCAGAAGAATACCTGAAAGATCTTGCTAGACTGCTGGGGGAAGCTGTTACAAGTGGAGAGCATGGTGATCTGATCACATTTTTGGATGACTCAGAGCTCATCAGTATCACAGGAACCTATGGCCACCCCCTGCAAGATATTATTTTAATCGGGGGAAGTGATAATAAGGATGAGGATTATGCTAAGGTCTTTGATCTTAATTTAATAAAATCTTTACAGAAGGCGGGCTGTACTGTTTATGGTGTAGAGGACAGCAATACAGAGATTTCTTATATGCGCCATTATCAGAGCGCCCATTTGACAACAGTTGATGATATTGATACCGCTTATGGACAGCTGGCATTAATACAGGCCATGAACGGTTATCCTGGGCATTATGGTATTAAACAGACAGCAGAAAGCTTTCTTCCCCCTTTGGAGTAAGGATGTGACTTTGGTTTGATATCTGTATTGATTCCAGCATTTAATGAGGAAGATTTGATAACTGAAACAGTTAAAGCAGTTTTTAAGGTTCCCATGGTTAGTCAGGTGATAGTGGTAGATGACGGGTCCCAGGATAAAACAGCTCTAAAAGCTGAAGAAGCAGGCGCTCAGGTGGTCAGCCTGAGCCGTAACTGTGGTAAGGGGGAGGCTCTAAACAGGGGAATATCATATCTTACTCAACCGGTGGTAGCTCTGCTGGATGGGGACTTGGGACCAAGTGCAGGCCAGTTGGAGGTGCTCGCCCGTCCGGTATTGGAAAAAAAGGCGGATATGACCATTGCCACCTTCCCTCCTGTCAAAAAAGCAGGAGGGTTTGGTCTGGTCAAAGGATTGGCCCGCAGAGGGATCTATCTGCGTACAGGACTTCGCCTGGAAGCCCCAATATCGGGTCAGAGGGTTATGCGTCGGGAAGTGCTGGATGCAGTTGCACCTTTTGCTTCAGGCTACGGTGTGGAGGTAGCCATGACCATTAAAGCGGCACAGCGTGGTTTTCGGATTCAGGAGGTTTCTACAACAATGTTTCACCGGGTTACTGGGAGGGATATATCCGGTTTTATGCACCGCGGCAAACAGTTTAGACATATTCTGATGGCTCTGCTCTGTTCCTGGAATGAGGTGAACAAATGAGACTTCTGATAGGAGGTGGTGTGGGTTATTTAATAACCCTGATACTGCGTCCTTTTTTTATCTATATGCTGCAAAAATCTGGAGCGGTTCGTCCCAATTACCGCCAGGAACCAATTCCTGTGGGATTGGGTTTAATATTTATTTTTGTCTATCTCCTGATTGCTTTTATCCTGATGCAGTGGTATTCACCAGAAGATGTCCTTTCTTTTCTGGTGGGTGTTCTGTTTTTTGCTCTGCTGGGATTGATCGATGATCTGCTAGGAAACCGGGGCAGCCGCGGCCTTAAAGGGCATTTTGGCGCTTTGTTCCGGGGGGAACTCACTACAGGTGCACTCAAAGCGCTGGGGGGTGGACTGGGGGCATTGTTTATCTCTATACTGACCCTGAAAGGACAGCCCTGGTGGGAAATTTTGATCGCTGCATTGTTAATTGCATTGGCCGCCAATACCGTCAATCTGATGGATCTTCGACCTGGTAGGGCCATTAAGGTGTTTTACCTGTGGTTTTTTGTATTGTTATCAGTTTACTATAGCAGGATGCCTCTGGTTTTGCTGGCTCCTCTTGCTGGTGCCCTGTTTGCTCTGGCTCCAATTGATTTGAAGGCAAAGGGGATGCTCGGTGATACAGGAGCTAATCTTATAGGTGCTGCTCTGGGTTTAGCCTGCGCTTGGGCTATGCCTTTTACAGGGCAGTTGATTTTAGTTGTTTTTTTGCTTTTGCTGCATTTATTTACAGAGAGGTACTCACTTACCCAGATCATCGAAAAAAATCCTCTGCTGCGTTTCTTGGATAACTTGGGAAGGTAAAATAAAGGAGGCTTTGTAATGGCAGAACCTGTTACAATAAATGAGGAAAGGCTATTCCAAGAGTTTATCAAACTCGCTGAAATTTCTTCTCCATCTTTACAGGAGCGGGAATTGGCTGAGTATTTGAAATCACGTTTACATGATTTTGGCTTCACTATTGAGGAAGATGAGACAGCTGCAGAGATCGGGGGTAATACAGGGAATATTTTTGCCCGACTCTCAGGTGATGGAAAATATCCGGCTCTTTTTTTCTGCTGTCATATGGATACAGTTGTGCCTGCTGATGAAATTGAGGTTTTATTTGAGGATGGCATCTTCCGCAGTAAAGGGGATACAGTTCTTGGGGGAGATGATAAAGCTGGGATTGCTGCCCTGCTTGAGGTTTTGGAGATGATTCGGGAGCAGGATCAACCCCATGGTACACTGGAAATTCTTTTGACTGTAGGGGAAGAGAGGGGTTTGTTGGGAAGCAAAAACTTTGACTGCAGTAGGCTGACAGCTGATTTTGGTTATATTTTGGATTCCAGCGGTTCCCCTGGGGCGATCATTACTGCAGCACCAGCCCAGAATATTCTTACCATAACTGTTAAAGGGAAGTCTGCTCATGCGGGTTTCGAACCAGAACTTGGGGTGAATGCCATCAGAATCGCTAGTGAGGTGATCTCCCGGCTCCCACTGGGCAGGATAGATGAAGAAACCACAGCCAACATCGGGATTATCGAAGGGGGTAAAGCCACCAACATAATTCCCGATGCTGTTTTTATTCAGGGTGAAACCAGGAGTCATAAACGGGAGAAGCTCGATGATATTACCAACAAAATTGTCAAGGAGTTTGAACAGATCAAACTGATACCGGGAGCAGATTGTGATATCAGAGTTACTTTAGAATATCCCGAGTACAAAATTGATCCTGAACAGCCGGTAATCAAATTTGCCTCTATGGCAATGGAGAGAGCAGGGCTAAAAGCCCGTATGGAAACTACCGGGGGAGGCAGTGATGCCAATATTTTTAATTCTGTTGGGCTGAAGGCAGCCAATTTGGCTGTGGGGATGCAGAATGCACACACTACAGAGGAATGCCTTGATTCTAAGGATCTGGTCAATGTTGTCAGGATTCTCTGGGAGATGATTCAAATGAGCGCCGCAGAAGTGATGAAATCTTGATTACTTGGAGAAAAGCGAAAGTCACTCGGATTATTGATTCTACAGATCAGATTCAGGAATTAGAGGTGGAATGTGAAGGAGCCATCTGTTCTGCCTGGAACTATCCAGAGCTGAGCGGGGAGGCTGTTGTTGGTGATCTTGTTTATCTGAATACAACAGCTGTTCAGCTGAAACTGGGCAGTGGAGGCTATCACTTTGTAATCGCTAACTTAAGCCGTATCCCGGAGGCCGAATCTCATCCAGGCCATATCATGAAACTGCGCTATACCCCTTATCAGTTAAAAGTGCTCAGTGTAGAGGAAGAGGAGAGTCCTTATCATCAAGATATAAAGGAGTTTACTTCTCTAAATGGAACACCTGTGGTTGTGGGGACACTGCACAGTATGCTGGCTCCCGCTGCTGCTGGGTGTCTGGCAGGATCTCAGGACAGGTTAAAAATTGCTTATGTTATGAGTGATGGTGCTGCTCTGCCGCTTCCTTTAAGCAGGATGGTGCGAACACTCAAAAAACAGGGGATGATTGTTGGAACAGTTACTGCCGGACATGCCTTTGGCGGGGATCTGGAGAGTGTAAATATCCATTCCGGTTTAATCGCCGCCTATAAGGTTTTAAAGGCAGATGTTATTATTGTCACTATGGGCCCGGGTATTGTGGGTACCGGCACTAGGTGGGGAACAACCGCTTTGGAACAGGGTGAGATTATTAACGCGGCAGGTATTCTGGGAGGACAGCCGGTTGCTATTCCCAGGATCAGTTTTGCTGATCCGCGTACCCGACATCAAGGTATCAGCCACCATACCATAACTGCGCTGGGGCAGGTTGCTGCCCAACAGGCTGTTATAGCTCTGCCGGAGTTGGATAACCAACAGTATAGAGATATGATCTACGAACAGCTTGAACAGTCAGGGATCTCTGAGCGCCACAGGGTAGTGGCCTGTGATGGCAGTCCTGCACTGCACTATTTGGATAAAAAGGGAATCAGTGTGAGCAGTATGGGGCGCAAACCCTCAGATGACCCTGCATTCTTTTTAGCTGCCGGAGCAGCCGGTTTAATTGCAGCAGATCTTAGAAAAAAATAATAATAGAAGGTGAATTTGATGGAGAAGGACCTGGAGGCCAGACTCAAAGAGAAGCTGGTTTTATCACAAGAAATCTTTCAAGGTAGGATCATCAATGTTCAGGTGGATACTGTAGAACTCCCAGACGGGAAAACTGCCCAGCGAGAAGTTGTCAGACACCCGGGTGCTGTGGTAATTGTCCCCTTGACCGAACAGGGTGAAGTGGTTATGGTGCGGCAGTACAGGCATCCTACCGGCGAAATCCTGCTGGAGCTGCCGGCTGGTAAAAGGGATGGGGATGAGGCACCCCTTGACTGTGCCCGGCGGGAATTAGAGGAGGAAACAGGTTATTCCGCAAATGAGTGGCAAGTGATCTGCTCTTTTTATACATCCCCTGGGTTCTGCGATGAACTACTCTACCTTGTTCTGGCCAAAGGACTGGTAATGGGAAAAGCTCATCCAGATGAGGGGGAGTTTATCGATGTGGTTACCCTTCCCCTTGCTGAGGCATGCCGTATGGTTTTAAGTGGTGAAATAAAAGACGGTAAAACATGTCTTGGAATTCTTGTCGGGTGTGCCCTAAAATGATAAGCATGAATAGGTATTTTGCAGACCTGCATGTGCATATTGGACGCACTCTAAGCGGTCATCCGGTGAAGGTGACCGCAGCCCGCAGCCAGACCATACCCGGGGTACTGGAAGAAGCATCTCTGCGCAAAGGGTTGGATATGTTAGGTATTGTAGATGCAGCCTGTCCCAGGCTGTGTTCAGAACTGGAGGGCCTTGTTGCCGAAGGTGCTGCCAGGGAGATGACCGGTGGAGGGCTGCGCTATCAGGACTCTTTGACCCTGATTCCAGGTGCCGAGGTGGAGACAAGCGAAGAAAACGGTGGGTGTGCACATTGGCTTGCCTATTTTCCCACTCTGGATGCGCTCCGTTCTTTTTCCTGTTATTTGGCAGAGCATCTGACAAACCCCGAACTCAGCACTCAGCGCTGTCACCTTCCAGCCAGGGTGATTTTAGAGGAGGTCTTGGCCCGATCAGGATTTTTTTTGCCTGCTCATGCCTTTACACCCCATAAAGGGGCTTATGGCCAGTGTACACCCCGTCTAGTAGACCTGCTGGGAGAGGGAGGTTTTAGCAAAATATTTGCTCTGGAATTAGGCTTAAGTTCTGACTCCGGTTTGGCTGACCATCTAGCTGAAACCGCTGAGCTGACATTTTTGAGCAATTCAGATGCCCATTCTCTAAAAAACCTTGGTCGGGAATACAATCTTCTGCAGCTTGTCGAACCAACTTATGCTGAACTGGTGATGGCTCTGCAGAAAAAGGAAGAGCGGCAGGTGCTCTCCAATTACGGTCTTGATCCCAGGTTGGGGAAATACCACCGCACACAGTGTCTAGCCTGCGGCAGAATAGCAGTGGAACCACCTCCTGTGGTATCCTGCCCTCTTTGCGGGAGTGCTAAGGTGGTCAAAGGGGTTTTCGACCGAATTATAGAGATCGGAGACTATAAGGAACCTCAGTCTCCACAGGATCGCCCACCCTACCACTATCAGGTTCCATTGCTTTTTCTGCCAGGGGTGGGTCCCAAAACCATCACCAAGTTATTGTCACATTTCGGCACTGAAATGAATGTGCTGCACCAAGCCAGTTATGAGGAATTAATCGGTGTGGTGGGTGAAAAGATCGGCCGTATTATCCATGAGGCAAGACAGGGTGAATTGTTGATAACAGCCGGTGGTGGTGGAACCTATGGAAAGGTGGTTTCCGCTGCTAGGGGGAAAGGGTATGCTTGAGTACAAACCGATGGTTACAACAGGTTCCAATGCAAGTGGTGCCTATCAGGCTGCCTGTAATGGACAGGTAGTTGTGGTGGTGGATGTTATCGATATGAGCACAACACTGGAGGCTGCTCTGCAGGAAGGAGCTCTTTATGTGCTGGGAGCAAGCCCTGTTTCCTGTAGGGCTCCGGTGCCTGTGAACCCCACGGCTGTTGGCAGTTATGCCGCTCAAAAAGCAAAGGAATTAAACTCTGAAGTGGTGGTTATAGCCGAACCACGGATAGGAAATGCCAGTGAGCGGCTGGAAAGGGCGGCAGGCTGCCTGGAGGGGCTGCACAGCGGTGGTATTCAGGAGATTGGAGTTTATCCTAATCAAGGTGCAGAAACAGCCAAACTTGTAGATTTTAAAGATAAGATTGTTATTGCTGTCACTGATTGTGGTGGTGCGGCTTTTGATGCTGCATTCAATGCCGGTGCACCTGTTGTGACCGCTACTGTTGCCCGCACTCCTGGATATACAGGTTGGGATAATGCCAGGAATGCTTTGAACAGAGCCTTTGAACTGGCGGAAAAGGAGGAGCGGGGTATTGCTTTAATTGCAGCCAGCAGTAAAGCTCTGGAAGATGTTCTTGCTGTTCACTATCTGGCAGAATATCTGCTGAACAAATAATTTGTCCATCCTGGTAATTGGTTTATTTTTCCCGGCATAGACTTTATTGGAGGATGAAGTTATATGCCGGGGTGGTCAACTATGCGTTTGGGCAGGGCATCTGCTGTTATCAATACTCAAAAGGAACTGATTGTTCCGATTTTTTTAGCTGTGGGGGTTTTTTTATGTGGATTGATCATGGGTGCTGTTAGTCTGCGCACCCTGGAGCCATTTGTACTGGAAGAAATGCGTCATTATCTTACCTACTTTCTTGAAGAGGCCTCAGTTCTCTCCGGTCGTTCTTTTTCTGACGTTAAAACATGGTATCAGATTCTCAAAATGCAGATGGCTTCTATAGGTCTGCTGTGGTTTTTAGGATTAACAGTTGTGGGAACACCACTGATTATATTATTAATCGGGGCTAAAGGCTTCACAGTAGGTGTGACTGTGGGTTTTCTGGTGCAAGAAGAGGCTGGGAGGGGGCTTCTTTTGGCTCTTGTTGGTGTGCTTCCCCAGAATCTCTGCTATATACCTACGTTTTTGGGTGCGGGGGTTTTGGCTTTTTATTTTTCCTTTACACTACTGCGCAGTTCCCATGGTAATACCCTGCGCCGTATTGGTGTTTATTCTCTGGTTTTTCTCTCCTTTGCACTGCTGATTTTATTGGGTTCCTGGGTGGAAACCTATTTGGTCCCGACCTTTATAAAATTGATCTGTTCTTTTTATCAATGATTATCCTGCAAATTTAATTATGCAGGATGTTTTTTTAGTTCTACCAGAAGGGAGGAAATGTATAATAATAAAGAGTGTAGAACAGATCCGCTGTTATTAGAACTAAATAGTAGGGGGTAGAATAGATGCTGCTGATCACCATCACAAACTGGAAACGCAAGGGTGCTGTTGTTGTTAAACTGCTCCTGTTCTTACTGCTGATCGGTTTGATAATACCTCAGTTTCTTTCCTATATTGCTGGTGAAATTGGAGATATAGAAAACCAGCAGGATTTAATGCAGGTTGAAACCGATCATGAACAGCAGTCAGATGATAAACCAGCACTTGATAAAATGCGCCAACTGGAAGATTCTGAGATACCTTAAGAAAACCCTTTCTGCAGAACAGAGAG
>CAZZEY010000012.1:0-13852 GCA_964653445.1 uncultured Syntrophaceticus sp.
CCTGCACAGCTTCATCCAGTCTTTTAATATAGGGGATCACAAACTCCTCAAAAATCCTTAAATCAACATTGGGCAGAACTCCCCAGGCATCAGCGGCACAGATAGCGCTAGCACTGGGTACAGCGTGATGCTGCACCCTGATCCAGGGAAGTAAAACATGATCACAGATCATCCTCAGCAGTTCGTGAGCAAACTCTGGGCGTTTCTCTATATCATTGATCATTCCTATATAGCTTCTGATACCGCAGGCAAGGCTGAAAGGCCCGCAGATCTGTAAAGGTGGAACCAAACCTGTGTACTTCTCATAGAGCCGGTAGCTGTCCAAAACCATCGGCATGCGCCCGGAATTCCCTGGATCGATGAGCCTTATTTTATCCAGATCACCCTCAGACCTTATCAGGGGATTAGTTTGATCGATGTCAGGCATTGTGAATGGGGGATGTTTTAACCGCTGACCCAAAGCCTCTGCTTCGATGTTGTAAACATCCCAGATGAGGTAAGGCAAATCAAAACCATAGTACTCAGTTACCAAAAGCTGTATCTCCGTCAGGGCAGTTGGGTCACTGAAGAATAATTCTGCAGGACACCCTGCCAGGGCCATGGCATGATCTTGTAATTGGGCAAAAACAGGGACCTTTAAGGGCTGTCCGGAAAAAGCCAAACTGACATTTGCGAAGTCTTCCGACCACTTGGTCATCAGCTGTTTCACCTCACCTGTGCTTTTTTCCCTGACTGCTCCTTTTTGACCAATTTCAAGGCTTTTTTTACTGCACTGTCTGCATTAACACCATAGGCATCAGCACCGATCGATCTGGCAAAGCGCGGGGTAACCGGAAGACCGCCTACCAGTATTTTCACCCTTTTACCAGTACTAGTAGAGCGGACAGCTTCAACAACTTCCTGCATATAGGGCAGGGTGGTGGGATAGCAAGATAGTACAAGCATCAGCAGTTTTAGCTAAAGGTATGTCTGGAATGAGCAAGAACTTTGGTTTTATTTTACTATGAAGCAACACCTTTTGTTGATGCTCAAGTTGCTGTTCACAGTTATTATGGTTTAGATGATCTCACACTGATCAATGATGTATACAATTTTGAGGCAGAGGCCATGGGCCAGAAAATGATCTATGGCCAGGATGCCATGCCCACCATCGACTTCAGAGAGCCATTGATTAAAAAACCAGCCGATCTGCTGCGCCTGAAAACACCGGACTTCAAAAAGGATGGGCGCTTCCCCTACCAAATGGAAGTTTTCAGACAGAGCATGGCAATCGGTTGTAATAAAGCCAGTTTTTGCGGACCTTTCAGCCTGGCAGTAGGTGTACGCAGCTACCCCCTCCTGGTGCGGGACATGAGAAAAGCCCCAGCTTTTTACCAGGATCTCATGACCTTCCTGGTAGATGAAGTCCTGTTCCCATATATCAAAGCCATTCATGATGAAACTGGGATCGCTATTATGTCTGGTGCAGACGCCTGGTCGGCCTTCCCCAACCTTTCAACAAAACTGATCGAAGAGTGTGTACTCCCCTGGAACCTGCGCTTGCTGCAGAAGGGTGCGGAAATAGGTGTTTACGCAGCAACAGCAGGAACAGCAGACTATTTTGAGGAGCGGCCGGAAAAATTCGATGCCGATCTTTTAAAGAAGTGCCTGGAACTGGGGGCTAGATCCCAGTGTGCTCCAGTTCTCTTCATGGGCATGGGTCGCTGGCAGGACTATCCACTGGAGCCTGTTTTGGAATTCGCCAGAGAACTGAAAGATAAACAGGACAAACCTGTCATGGTGATGGGCGGCATTAATGCCCGGTTGCTGCGTGATGGCCCAGTGTCTGAGATCATTAAGCAGGTCAAGAGAATGATCGACACCTTTGCACCAGAGTTTATGCTCAATATGTTCCTGGCCAGCATTCCTGCTGATACACCACCAGCACATGTGCATGCAGCTGTACAGGCAACCCACTACTTCGGACAGCAGCCCTATCAATTACGTGAACCAGACTCCTTTAAGCCTGTGGAGCGGGAGAGCTTTGCGGAATTTATGGCAAAAATAGATTCTCTATAGATACCAGCGACCAGCCGCGGGGACGGAGGCTTTGGCTGGTATCTACAAAAGTATCGTTGGGAATGGTTCTTCAGCCCCTGCCCTGCCATAGAGATGGTGCAAGTGGTTGGTCAGTGCAAAAGTCTTATCAAGGGACAGGTGGCACCGGTGCTTTATCCGGTTACATACACAAGGAAAAAAAGAAAGGAGTGGCATTGATGACAGAGATTATGGAGGAACTGAAAACAGCCATTGTCGAGGGTGATGATGATTTAGCTTTAGAGAAATTGGAAGAATGCCTTAATGCGGGTTTGGCACCTGCTGAGCTTTTGGAAAATGCAGTTGTGGCGGGTATTAACGAAGCAGGCCGGCTGTGGCAGGAAAATGAGTATTTTCTCCCTGACGTGATCTTAAGTGCAGAGGCCTTTAAATCTGTGATGGAGGAATTAGGGCCTAAATTGACCGATGAAAATGTTAAAAGCCGCGGCACTGTTTTGATCGGTGCTGTGGAAGGGGATATGCATGACCTTGGTAAAAGCATTGTAATAGCTATGCTGAGCAGTGCGGGTTATACGGTACACGACCTGGGAGTGGATGTTCCTAACGATACCTTTATCGAAAAAACCAAGGAACTTAAACCTGATATCCTGGGATTGGGCGCCTATATGAGTACAACTATGGAGTATATGCGGGAGATCATCCAGCGTCTTGATGATGAAGGTATCCGCGACCAGGTTAAGGTTCTCGTCGGTGGTGTCCCCACCTCTGAAGAATTTGCAGCTGAGATCAAAGCTGATGCCTGGGGCAAAGATGCCCTAGATGCCGTGGAAAAGGCAAACCAGCTGTTAGGATAATGGGCAGCACGGGGACGGTCCTGTTGCTTCCTGGACTCACCTTTAGTGAGACAGCAGGTTGTCCGAGTAACAGGTTTCATATTTTAGGGTTAGAGAGCAATACACCCGGGCTGGTACATTAGGCCATATTACAGCCTGATATGCACAGCCCGGGACCAACTACCACAATACACCCGGGTTCCTTCATTGCGGGTACCCGGGTTCTTTCTAAGCAGGAGGGAGACCTTTGACAGATAACAACAAAACAACCGTACAAATTGGCGGAGTAACATTGGGCGGAAGGCCGGGAGAACACCCTACAGTAATGGTAGGCAGCATCTTTAATGCGGGGCAAAAGATTGTCCGGGATGAAAAGAACGGGGATTTTGACAAGGACAAAGCCAAGGAACTGATAGAGCAACAGGATGAGCTTTCCCAACGAGTCGGGCTGCCCTGTATACTTGATGTGATCGGCAGTACTGAAAAGGCCATGATCACCCACCTGGAATTCTGCGCAAAGATTTCCGATGCACCAATGCTTGTCGACTCCATGTCTCCCGCTGCACGCATGGCGGCAATAAAACACTTCAGCAATTCTGAGGTCATGGATCGACTCATTTATAATTCCATCGATGAACATTTCACAGAGGAAGAGTTAGAAGCAATCGCAGGGTCCGGTATCAAGAATGCCGTAGTTCTTGCCTTCAGCAACAAGGCTGTCAAACCGAAGGCTAAGCTTAAATTGTTGCAAGGTAAACTGCTCCCAGCAGCTGAAAAAGCCGGAGTGGAGAATATTCTGCTTGATCCGGGTGTGCTTGATCTAGCCAGCACGGGATGGACAGGGGCAGCGATCGAACAGCTTAAAGACGTATATAAGAGCTACCCGGTGGGCTGTGCTCCTGCAAATGCCATCTACACCTGGAAGAACTCCAAAGGGTTAGCTTCACCCTCTTTTCAGGCGGTGGCAGGTGGCGTCTTTTCCTACTTGATCGCCAAAGGTACTGACTTTATTTTCTATGGGCCAATAGGCATCGCTCCCTGGGCATTTCCCGCCTGTGCCGTCTCAGAAGCAGTCTGCTCCTACGAAAAGCGCCTGAAAGGCACCAGGCCAAAGACACCAGAAAACCCGCTGAATAAGTATATTTAGCGTTGGGCTGAAGAGGCGGATCACTGGCCGGTTGCTGTAATGAATCGATGTGCGGGCTATAGGTCTTTAGTTTCGGACTAGCAGCTACAGGAGCATTTGGGCCTGTTACGGTTCAGGTACAAGCTATGTGGTTCAAGTTTCTTGGGTTATACCAAATTGATTATCTATGCTTGTGGACTGAAGCGTCTGCAAGCATATTTTTGAATTGCTGATGGGCTCGAACTCAGCTGATCGCGTGTCCCGGAAAAAAGTAAGATAAAAAATCGGGTACTCAAGAATGAACGCAAGCCCAGCAGATCATATGTCCAGCACCATAGATTTTCCGGCAGGTAATATACAAATGAGGAGTGATTCCTTGGACACACCTAAACTTACCAAAGACAGATTCCATTATGCCTGGCTTATTCTGATTGGCTGCTGCTTTTTAATGGCCGGAGCTGCCGGTTTATTACTGGGTTGTGCAGGGGTGTTTTTCCCTCCGGTTTGCAGTGAATTGGGTTTCGGAGTTGGCGAACTCTTAATCTTTTTTACGATACTTCAAATTGCCACAATGATCATGATGCCCCTTGTAGGCAAACTGTTGCCTAAGCTGAATATTCGTATTTTGTTGAGTGTCTGCTTTATTGTTTGTAACGCCAGTGTCGCTTTAATGTCACAGTTTACTGCCCTCTGGCAGTGGTATATTGCCGGTGCTTTGATGGGTTTAGCCGGTGCCTTTGTCTTTCTGGTCCCTGCCACTATTTTGATCAATAACTGGTTTCAGCAAAAGGCTGGCTTTGCCCTGGGCTTTGCCATGGCATTTTCCGGTGTTGCCGGTGTCATTTTTAACCCGATCATCGCTTATTTTATCACCACCTTCGGTTGGAGAACAGCCTATTTGATGGTGGCGGGCATCTCTGCCCTTTTGGTTCTTCCCTTTACCCTTTTTGTTTTCCGTTTCCAGCCTGAGGATATGGGGTTAAAGCCTTACGGATATGAGGAAAGCACCACAGAACCCCCCGCTGCTGCCACTGCTTTGCCAGGCGTTCCCGCGGATAAAGCCATCAAATCCCTTTCCTTCGTGATGATGTTTCTGTTGGCTGGCTTTATTGCTTTACCCACCGGGTTTAACATGCATATGCCTACTTTTGCTGATTCCATCGGGATGACTACTGCCTTCGGGGCATCTATGGTTTCTGCCATTATGATCGGAAATGTTTCATCAAAGCTGCTGATAGGCTGGATGAACGACATAATCGGCATATTTAAGGTCACTTTGATCTCTGTCATGATAGCTGCCGCTGTCTTTATAGGCCTTGTTTTCTTTCAGCACAGTCCGGCAATACTGTTGGCCCTTTGTGTGTTTTTAGGTATTACAAATGGGATGACATCTGTAGGTATCCCTTTGTTGGTTCGCAGCCTTTTCGGCTCAAGGGATTATACAGCCATCTTTTCCTACATCAATATAGGTCTATGTCTTGTAAATGCCTTTGGCGTAACCATCATCGGCTTTATGTATGATCACGGCGGCAGTTACAACCCCACTTTCATTTTGGGTGTGGTGGTCTGCGCCCTGACAGTTTTACTGCTTGTCCTTGCCTTTGCGGGCAAAAGAAAACTGGTGTGGGAGGATCAGGATCACCCTACCAGTAGTGTGGTAGGGTGATTGTTGTTTAGCTTCATGATGTGACTGCCTATTTCATTAAAACATTCCGATTGATGCCCAATATGGGATGGCAATAAGCATATTGACATACTCCCGCGACTAAAGTCGTGGGAGTATGCTTCATTGAGGGATGCCAAGCCGACCACTGTAAACTATATGCCGAATCCATTCACTGAAATAGATGGCATTTATAACTGTCACCCCCATTACCCCTTGACAACCCCAAGTGTCTTTAACTTTTTAACAGGGCGCACCAGATCCAACTGCTGGCTCAGTACAAAATCGATATCCTTGTATACCATCCGGCACTCCTCAGCAACATCACCTTTCCTGCGCTTTCCTAAAGCCACTCCCAGGCTGTGGAGGTCATCCATGACCTGCTGGACAGAAAAGGTTTGCTTTGCCTTCTTGCGGGAGTAAACCCTTCCTGCTCCGTGAGAGCAGGAATGAAAACTCTCCTGGTTCCCGAGACCTTCAACAATGTAGGAATAGCTACCCATAGCCCCAGGGATAATTCCCCTTTCACCACTTTTGGCGCTGATCGCCCCTTTGCGGTGTACCCAGACATCTTTTTCATAGTGCTGCTCAAAAGAGGCGTAGTTGTGATGGCAGTTGATCGGTTCAGCAAACTTGACATCCTGTATATGTGCGTACTTGTTTATGTAATTACGAAAGATATCCTGTACCTGTTCCATGATCTGGCTGCGGTTCTCTCTGGCAAAATCCTGGGCCAGCCGCATCCAAGAGATATACTGCTGTCCATCCTCACTATCCACAGGAATGTAAGCCAGGTCATAGGAGGACGGAACAGGTGATTTCCACTTTGTACTTAGCTTTTTTGCGAGTTTATTAAAATAATTGCATACTTTAAAGCCAAAGTTCCTGCTCCCGGAGTGCACCATCAAACCGGTCAGGCCATCTTCATCCTGCTGGACCTCGATAAAATGATTGCCGCCGCCCAAGGTACCCACCTGGTAATAGCCAGAGTCCAACTCAGGCACCAATTTTGGAACCAAGTGCTCCCGGGGAAACCGGTCTGTTGCCTGGTCAAGGACAGTGCATTGCCTCTTCTTTTTATGGTGCTTGAAACCGGTAGGAACAGTGCGCAGGGTTTGTCCGGTGATAGCCTGGATCAGTTTTCCCTGGCCATCTGTATCGATCTGCAGAGTTTCTGCAGGAACATTGGTCTGTACAAAACAAACGCCACAACCGATATCTACCCCTACAGCATTGGGAATGATCACCCCATCTGTGGCAATCACCCCGCCGATAGGCATCCCATAGCCTTCATGGCAGTCAGGCATCAAGGCTGGCCACTTGTGGATAAAGGGCAAGTTGGAGAGGTTGATAACCTGCCGCAAACACCCCTCATCCACCTGGTCGATATCCTCCAGCCAGATCTTGATGGGTTTTTGCTGTTTGCTCTGATCATAATAAACAAACACAAATCTCCCTCCTCTTGCCTGCCGATTAGCCTAATCCGTGCCAGGCTTGCTTTATTGTCTTTTTTAGCTTCAAGTGAACACAGATCCACCTGAGACAATGTCTAGCAACAGTAATTTGACGAATTGACAGTCACCGTAAATATCATCTGCAGCCTGTTATTGTTCATAATAACATTTTTAGTTAAAAGCCAAACATTACTTTGATATACATTCCCTGTCATGAGAATACCACATAAAGGGGCGTGATATAGATGCCCGAGTTTAAAAACAATGAGGCAACTTTATATTATCAAGTATCGGGGGATGGTTCCCCGATTATTTTCACACATGGGGCATCGTGGAATCATTATCAATGGGATAAGCAGGTAGACTATTTTAAGAATTATTACAAAGTAATCACATGGGATGTCAGAGGGCATGGCCATTCAACTCTGCCAAAAGGGCCTGTAAACCCAGAAGACTTCAGTGCAGATTTAATTGCATTAATGAACCATCTCAACCTAACAGATGCTGTGCTCTGCGGCCTTTCGATGGGTGGGCATATATCACTGCAAACCGCAATTAGGTACCCAGAAAGAGTACGGGGGTTAATCCTTATCGGTACCCCTTGTAGTAATACTTTTAATTTATACGAAAAAATATTTGTACCAGTTAACCGATTCACCAGTAAGTTATTACCTATCAAAATAACCGGCAGAATCCAGGGTAAAATGTTATCCAAGTTTAATGCTACTAATATTCAATATATAGAAAAGGCTTTCTCAATGATTTCTCATGATAACTGGAATAGAGTCTGGTCTTCTGTGACACGGATGGAAAGCAAAAATGATCTGCATAAAGTACAATGCCCAACACTGCTGTTAATTGGTGATCACGACAATATGACAAACTATCAACAGCCTTATATGCATAAACACATAAAAAATTCTGAGCTGAAAACCATTCCAAATGCTCAGCATGGAACTAACCTGGATAATCATGATGCTGTAAATGAAGCAATATTAGAGTTTATGTTAAAACGGTTAGACATTCACTCAGTTGGAAAACAAGCACAAAAATAGCTGTCAGTCTGGTGCCAGCCATCTTTTAGATGTGGGATGTGGAAGTGGGAAAAAATGTGAGAGGTAGGGGGTCGAATACCGAACATGGAAAAGGTGACAGAGAACCATCCCTGTCACCCAAGTTAGTAATTGGTCGTTAGTCGTTTGAAAACAAACCGCAAAAAACCTCCAGATCATTTTACCGATCTAAATAAAGCAATAAAGCAAGCCTGGCACCGTTAAAGGCACCGTTAAACCAATTTCATACCTGCGGCGAAGGCCTTTAAATTTACCTCTCTGTAGGCTGGTTTGACTGATTCCGCCACAACAGACGGCCAATCCACAAGTTCGTTTAAACCAGCAAGTTTAACCATTGCCCCGAGCAGGACTACATTCATCACCCTCAGATTCCCAAGTTTCTCGGCTTCCCGGTCAGCATCAATTGTATAAAGAGAAATAGGATAGGCAGATAACCGCTCCTCGATATCAGTCGGGTATTCTGCAGACCCGATTAGAATGGGGAGTGAAGGGATTTCCCTTGCATTCATCAATAGTGTACCGTTCTTCTTCAGGAAGTGCACATAGCGCAGTGCCTCTAATTTCTCCAGTGTTATGAGGAGATCGACCGCTCCCGCACCTACGATGGGGGAGTAAACTTTTTCTCCATAAGTGAGTTGGGTGACAACACTTCCACCCCGCTGTGCCATCCCGTGCACCTCAGAGCTTTTTACATCATAACCCGCTTTGATTAAACCACTGCTGAGAACCCGAGAGGCCAACAGGATTCCTTGTCCTCCTACCCCAGCAAGCATGATCCGTTTTACTGCCTGATCCATTACCTGCCCACCTCCTGATCCTTTACTCTGATTGCTTCATGTTTGCAAACCTGTTCACAGACCCCGCACCCAGTACAGTTTAAGGGATCGATCATCGGATACCCCTCACTACCCAGTGAAATAGCCGGGCAGCCCAGGCGGAGACAGGCTTTACATTTATGGCAGTTCTCCTTATCTACCTCCAGCAGTGCACCCTTTCCAACCCCCTTGATCAGTCGGCAGGGGGCTTTAATTACGATGGCTACCCGATCCTCAGTTTCCTTTGCATCCCGAATAGCATCTCTGAGCCCCTGCAGGTCATAGGCATTGACCTCTGTGACCCGGTCATAACCAACAGCCATAAAGATGCGTTCCGGTTCCTGCATAAAAGTAGCCTCACCGCTCAGTGTCTGGCCGGTTCCGGGATTCTGCTGGTGGCCTGTCATAGCGGTAATCCTGTTATCCAGCACAACAGGGACAAAATTTCTCTTATTGAATATAGAATCAACAGCACCGGTGATTCCGGAATGATAAAAAGTAGAATCTCCCACTACTCCGAATATCTTTTTCCCTTCAGGGGGATTGATGCTCAAACCCAGTGCCATGGAATAGCCGCCCCCCATACAGGCTGATACATCGATTCCATCCAGCGGGGGCGCAGCACCCAGGGTGTAACACCCGATATCCCCAACAACAGTTACCTTCTCCCTTTTCGCCAGATAGAAAAAGGAGCGGTGTGGGCACCCGGCACAGAGAATAGGAGGTCTCACAGGAACACCTGATGCAGGCTTCTCGGCTGCCGGGGTCAACTCCTCCAAAGGTTCAAGACCTGCTTGACTCAAGGATGCAGCCACAGTCTGCGGGTTCAGTTCAAAGAAGGGAGAGATGTATTTCTTTCCTTCACACTCAACCCCCAGAGCACGGATATTAAACTCCAAATAGGGGTCCAATTCTTCAACAACATAAATCTTCTTAACCTGGTTAGCAAAATCCAGAATAGTATCCTGGTCTAAGGGGTAAACCAAACCCAATTTCAATACTGAATAGCGGTCGCCAAATGCCTCTTTGACATAATTGTACGATGCCCCAGAGGTAATGATACCGATATCCCTGTTGGTGATCTCCATCTTATTTACCGCTCTGGCATCTTGATCCTTGGCCAATTTGGTCAGGTTCTCCTCTAAGGTAACTCTCCTGGCCCTAGCGTGGGCTGGCAGTGTAACAAACTTGGGAACATTGCGCTCATAATCCCGTACCTGCCTCTGATACCCCTTTTTGGGGTCTATTTCCACAATACTGCGGGAGTGACAGACCCGGGTCACCATGCGCAGGAAAAAGGGCACATCATAGCGTTCACTTAAAGTAAACGCCAGAGCAGCAAAATCAACACAATCCTGGCTATCAGACGGCTCTAGCATAGGTACCTTGGCATGGAGGGCATACCACCTGTTGTCCTGCTCATTCTGGGAACTGTGCATACCGGGATCATCCGCGGTGACAATCACCAATCCCCCATTGACACCCATATAAGCAAAGGTAAACAGCGGATCTGCCGCAACATTTACCCCCACATGCTTCATGGTCACCAAACTGCGCAGTCCAGTGACACAGGCCCCATATGCTTGTTCCAGAGCAACCTTTTCATTGATCGACCAGGCACATTCTGGTCCCTTCTTCTTTTCTAAAAACTCAATGATCTCTGTACTCGGTGTGCCTGGATAGCCGATCCCAAGGCCTACCCCAGCCTCGAAGGCACCCTGGGCTACAGCCTCATTGCCTGATAAAATAACCTTCTCCAATTATTCTTCCCCTCCCTTATGATACAGAACATACAGCTAGTACATTCTGTCAGCTTCAATCCCTACCATATAAAATCCTTTATACATTCTCCAAATCGTAGCCATAATCCTTTGCATAATCCCCTAAATTCATCCTTACAGGGTTCAGCCAGGGGTTAACTCTAAAAAGCAAGCAGAGAGATCCAAGGCTATAAACAATGACCGATCAATAGAACCGTCCCTGTGCGCACTAATTGTGGCAAACGAAATGTCCCTTTGCCACCCATTGAATAAAATAAGTGACCCGAGCATAACCCGGGCCGTTGGTAATTTAATTATCAATAGGCAGCTCTCATCAGAACTAAACACTTCTTCTGTCAAAGACCCGCTTTGTCTTTTTTTCGCTGCGGGGCAGACTTCCCTGTGGCACAACTTCGATATCAGCCAGGATCCCTATTACCCGCTTGATATTATGCCTGCAAGCCGTACCTGCTGCTGCTGGATCAGCCCCTGGCTCCCCTTCAACACGGATCCGGATACAGTCTTTACCATCCTGTCGGGTAAGAATCACCTGGTACTCACTGCTGGCACCTGGTGTCTCTTTTAAAGCTGCATCGATCTGCCCTGGGAAAACCAGTACACCCTTAACCTTAAAAGCCTCATCACTGCGCCCCAGGATGCGGTCGATCATCGGATAGGGACTGCCGCAGGGACAGACCTCTGGAAGCAGTCTGGTAATATCCCTGGTACGATAGCGGAGCAGGGGCAGCCCCTCTTTGGTCAGGGTGGTAATAACTAATTCTCCCTTTTCACCAACCGGCAGCACCCTTCCTGTATCAGGGTCAATAATTTCAAAGTAAACATAATCACTCCAGTAGTGGATGCCGCAGTGGTGATGGCAGTCAATACCGATACCTGGCCCATAAATCTCTGTTAAACCGTAGATATCAAAGGTCTCCATATTCAAAATAGAGGAGATGCGCTGCCTCATCTTCTCACCCCACCGCTCAGACCCAAAAACCCCAACACGCAGGGGAACCTGATCCATCAGATTACGCCTGGCAATCTCCTCGGCCAGGAAAAGTCCGTAAGAAGCTGTTCCAATTAAAACAGTGGCTTTTAGATCCAGCATCATCTCCAACTGTTTTTCAGTGTTACCGGGCCCCATTGGAATCGCCATAGCGCCAATCCGCTCAACACCACTCTGAAAACCGATTCCTGCTGTCCAGAGGCCGTAACCTGGTGTGATCTGGACGCGATCCCTGTTGTGTACCCCGGCAAAGCTTAAACAGCGGGACATCATATCTGCAAAAGCATTTACATCATTTCTGGTATAAGGGATAATGGTGGGTTTTCCTGTGGTTCCCGAGGATGCATGGATGCGGACAATATCATCCTCTGCTGCGGCTCTCAAGTATTCGATAGGGTGCTCGCGCAGTTCCTGCTTCACTGTAAAAGGAATATGGGCAAAATCAGCAGGTGATTGTATCTCATGGGGTTTTATGCCTGCAGCATCAAGTTTAGCGCGGTAAAACTGGCTGTTTTCATAAACACACTTGATCAACCGCTGCAGAGCAGGAAACTGTGACTGATATATAAACTCATAATCAATAAGGGGATATTCAGGTATAGATTTAGCCATCTCATGCGGCCTGCCGGATATCAGGCCGCACACCTCCTCTCCCTTGGACAAAAATAAAACCAGGCCTGCAAAGCCTGGTTATTCTCTCATTAAATGACTTTGCTCAGCTCAACTCATCTTTCTCAACTCAACTCATCTATTTCAGTTTTCTTCTTTATACCACAATACCTGTCTTCAGTCAAGTAAGATTATCCCTGTTAGCAGTATCCGTACTATAGCAAAGCAAAAAACAGCCTTTTAGCCCCAACTTCAATTATATCTTTATAATATCAGACAACTGTGGAGTTAAAGGATAACAGCAAACACCGACTGTACCGGGACCGATATGCGCCCCCACAACAGGCCCCACAGGGCAGGAATCAGGAGATAATTCAGGGTAACGGGTTTTGATCCGTTGAATCAAATTCTGTCCCTCCTGCTGGGCATCTACATGGACAACTGCAGTTTTCAGCTGCTCACAATGTCTATAGGCCTTATCAACTTCTGCAAGCATCCTTCGAATCCCCTTCTCCTGAGTCCTCACCTTTTCATAGAGGTCGATGATACTATTTTTATCCCAGTTAAAATAAAGCAAAGGTTTGATCTGCAGCAGTGACCCCAAAAGTGCTGCCGCACCACCGATGCGTCCACCCCTGTGCAGGTATTCCAGCGTACCGGGCATAAATAATAGTGTCATATGGTTTATAACGTGATCAATAACCTGTAAGACCTCATCCCGGGAAAAACCTGCATCAACAGCGCGGACCGCTGCATCCACAACCATGTATTCACCTACTGCAGCAGCCCTGGTGTCCACCACAATAATGTCATCATCAGGCAGCATAGCTGCAGCGGCCCGAGCTGACTTGACAGTGCCGCTGATCCCCTCTGAAATATGAATAGAAATTATGGTTTCATAATCTTTAATTAACTTTTGATAGACATTTAAAAATTCTCCTACAGATGGCTGTGATGTTGTGGGCAGATAAGACACCTCTCGCAGCCGTTGATAAAATTCACTGAAGTTATCATACAATCCCTCTTCAGGATAACTTCCTCCCTCAAAATTAATTGTGAGAGAGACAACCTCGATTTTGTATCGGTCTTTCATTTCACGAGGAAGGTAAGCTGTGCTGTCAGTAACAATAGCTATCTTTTTCATAAATAACCTCCTGTACATTAAGTCAAAAGTACCCCCTTGATTTTATCCAAAGCACAGCACCCCACCGGCATGGACTTCCTGCTTGCTCATCTAATACTGTCATACCATACCACCAGAGTATTTTCTGACATCAAGGAGCAAGGAAAACTTTGCCCTAATTATAGTACAAGTTTAAGTAAAGTGCACAAATTTTTAAAATAAATACTAAATATAAATCAAGGACACTCCAAACCAAGTGTCCCCACACTAAATATAAGCAGCACCACTATTTTTACGAAAATAATACCTACATAACAATATAGTAACAAGCCTCTACTTCTTCATCCCCT
>CAZZEY010000013.1:0-13777 GCA_964653445.1 uncultured Syntrophaceticus sp.
ACTCTAATCTCCCCGGTAATCAAAAGGATTGCAAAATATACAACCGCAGCACAGATAATGGTCAAACCTGTGGCAGCCAAACTGCCCCAGGAAATAAACAAATTATAGGCAGCAGGGATGATTATTACCATTATTGTAACAGCCAGTAGGGGCCGTAGCAAGCAGCCTAGCCTAAAGCGGTAATCACTCAGCCGTATGATGCATAACAGATTGAGCACAAACACTAATAAAAAACTGATAGTGCTCCCTAAAGCAGCTCCTTTAATACCAAGCCCTGGGACAGCGGTTAAATAATAATTACAGAACCCCTTGACCAAACAACCCACTAAGAGATTAACCACCGGCAGCCAGGTGTTTCCCAAACCCTGTAGAACACCTGCAGTAGTCTGCTGCAGCCCTGTGAACAGTGCCGCAGGAGCCAGCCAGGCAGTCACCGGACCAGCCCCTGGATCATCAAACAGCAGATCAATAATGGGTGTAGCCAGCATCATCAAACCCGCAGCAGCAGGAAGGCATAAAATAACTGTAATCCGCAGAGCGCTGTTGATTCTGCGGTTAATTTCCGTACGATTGCTGCGGTAAGATGCCAAATGAGGAACCAGAGACATGGCAATTGATACTGTAAAAACAGCGGGAAGGAAAACAACTGTCCCGGCCATCCCTGACAGCTGTCCAAACTGAGAGGTGGCCTCCTGCATGGTGAACCCCACTACCTGCAGTCGGTGTGGGATAATAACAGTATCGATCACCTGTGCAAGGGGAAGAACAAGAGAACCTGCAGAGATAGGAAAAGCATATAGAATCAGCCTTTTCAATATATTTATTTTTTCCCCGGGCCTAAAGGCTTGCCTCTTTGGAAAAAAACCTCTCTGTTTATGAAACCAGAGAACTAGAAATAAAAATAATAAGCCTGCACAACCCCCTGTAAATGTTCCAAAGGCAGCTCCTGCTGCAGCATACTCCACTCCCTGTGGTATCAGCAACCATGCGGCCACCAGCACAGTGCCCACTCTAATCACCTGTTCAACCACTTCAGAGATCGCTGTTGGCCACATCTGCCGGCAGCCTTGAAAGTAGCCCCGGAAGGCAGATACCACAGAAATGATAAATACCGCAGGAGCGATAGCAATCAAGGGGTAATAAGCCCTGGTATCTCCCAACACCTCCCGGGCCAGATAGGGTGAGATAAAAAAGAGAGCAAAAGCCATCACCGCACCCATAATAAATAGAAACACAAAAGAAAGTGAAAAAACCCCCCATGCTCCCCTGTCGTCACCCATGGCTCTTTTTTCTGCCACTAAAAAAGAAACAGCAACAGGGATCCCTGCAGTGGATACAGCCAGCAGAGCGGAATAAATGGGGTAGGCCATCTGATACAAGCCTATCCCCTCACTACCCACCAACCGGGTAAAGGGAATACGGTAAAATGCCCCTAATAGCTTAACAACTATACCTGCAGCAGTTAAAACGGCTGCTCCACGTAAAAAAGATTCCGGTTTCATCTCCAGCCCCCTGTTTGTCCTGCTTACTATAATTAGATGCTACGAAACAAGGAGTGATGATATACCGGAATTAATTATTTTTTGCCTAGAAAAAATTTAAGGCGGCTTAACGCCACCTATAGCTGCTACTGTTCCATTTGCTTAGCTAGAAATCCTGCCGCGGTTTCTGCCAGTTTCATCTCCAATTCTCCCATACGGACATTTGGTTCCTTGGAGCAGAGAATTACCGCCCCAATCGGGTCACCCTCAGCGATAATGGGAGCAATCACCTCACTGGAGTATCTGCACTCTTCTTCCTCATCATTGGTCAGACAGACATTGCAAACAGCGTGTTCTCCTGCTTTGGCAATCAAAACGGGTTTGCGCTCCTCCATGACCTGTTCAACAGCAGGACCTATCGGCTTATTTAGAAACTCCTTTTTCGGTGCACCAGCTACCGCAACAATGTTGTCCCGGTCGGCAATACAAGCAATATGACCGATTGCCTCATGCAGAGAGTCAGCATATTCTTTGGCAAAATCACCCAATTCATTGATGGGTGAGTATTTCTTAAGAATAACCTCTCCTTCCCGGTCTACAAAGATTTCGAGGGGATCTCCCTCCCGAATTCGTAGGGTCCGGCGAATCTCTTTTGGGATTACAACACGACCTAGGTCATCAATGCGTCGAACAATACCTGTAGCCTTCAAGTTCTATCCCCCCTTTAATAAGAATCTTCAAGGATAGTATATAACCAAAATGGGGGATTTATTCATTTTTTTCCATGCTCAAGTTAATAATTTTAACCTTTACATCCTCAAACTGGAGAAATAGGCAGCAATACGGGTTAACTCAATTCATTGTGCCATTATTAGATCTCTTTATCAGGATGCCAGAGAAGCCTGCTGTTCATTCTCAGTTTTTCCTGATAAGCAGTAAACTTCTCCTGTTTCTTTTGGGCAATCAGCTGCTGGGAAAGGCTGTCCTTGGCTTCTTCATAGGTGGCAGTTCCTGCCTCTTTTTTATCAAAACACCTGATTACATGGTAGCCAAATTCAGTTTTCACCGGCTCCTGGCTGTACTCCCCGGGAGAAAGCTTGAATGCAGCATTTTTGAACTCTTCAACAATACTGGTATCATCCTTCGTAATATATCCCAACATCCCTTTATTCTGGGTTACTGAGGGGTCAATAGATTTTTGTTCAGCTAGATCCCCAAAATCGATGCCCTGTTTTAGTTCAGCTATAATCTCTTTGGCTTCATCTTCGGTTTCCACCAAAATATGGCCAACCTGCACCCGCTCCGGCATAACCAACATATCCTTATATTCATCATAAGCATCATGAACCGATTGTTCCTCAACAGTCACATCCCTGGTTATATAAGCCTGCAGTTTATCGATCATCATCATTTTCTCAAGGGTTTCCCTGTATTGTCCCTCTGTCATTCCCTCGTTCTCCAAGATCTGCCGGAAATTTTCCACTCCACCAGCCTGCATTTGGTCCATTAAAAGCTGCTGATCAAGCTCTTCTTTGCTGACATTAAGCCCGCAATTAACTGCCGCCTGATGCAGTAGTGCATAATCGATCAACTGGGATAATGTCTGCTGTCTGAGCTGTTCTTTTAGCTGCTCACCCTCATCTCCTTGGAAATCGACACCATAGTAGCTTTCAAAAAACTGCTCTGCCAGCGCTGTTTCCCGCTCCAAATCCTCACTTGAGATCTTAAAACCATTGACCTGTACGATCCAGTCTCCACTGTATACCCACCAGGCCCAAAGACCTCCCACAGCAATAATGAGAATAAACACCAGAATCTGCGGCAGATATGAAACAACCTTTCTACTTTTTGCTGTTGTATCCAATAATTTTCCTCCTTTGAAAAACCAGATTGCAGAATTAAAAATTTTTTCAGGGACTGCTTGAAACAGTCCCTACACCTGGATTTATAACACCTGAATAAATCATTTCACAGTAAAAACAGCACCTTAAAGACCTTCGCTGCTGCAAAGAGATTTCCTGCAATCACAAAAAGTATAAAAAAACAGACCATTATTCTAGCTATACCTAACCAACTAAGGCTTCTTTCAGCCTTTTCACAAGATCCTTTGGTGCCAGCCCCCTGGTATCTATACGGATCTCCAGCCCTGATACTGTGGAAAAACTGAGGCGCTTACCGAAGATGCGACTCCAAACAGCAAACTGCTCACTTTGCAGTGCTGACCCCTTTTTAAATCGTATTGCCATGGTAAACCTGTTGTGCTGAACACCTTTGACCCCTAGTTCACCTACCATGACCCTGATGGAAGCCAGGTCAAACAGAAAAACAACAGGATCAGGCAGCCTGCCGAAGCGGTCACGCACCTCTGCTGCTAGCTCTTTTACCTCATCCACGCTTTCAGCCAGGGAAAGACGCCGGTAAATATCCACCTTCTCCTTCCCATCACTGATATAATCATCAGGTAGGTAGGAATCAACACGCAAATCAAATAAAGGAGCTGCTGCTTTTTTCTCTGGCACCTTTTCCCCTTTCAGCTCTTTTACAGCTTCCTGCAGCAGTTGATTGTACAGGTCAAAACCAACAGCAGCCATATGGCCGTGCTGTTCCGCTCCTAAAATGTTTCCTGCACCCCTTATCTCCAGGTCCCGCAGAGCAAGTTTAAACCCTGAACCGAATTCTGTAAACTCCTGCAGTGCCCGCAGCCTTTTTTCCGCCTGTTCACTGAGCACTTTGTCTCTATTAAAGGTAAAATAGGCATAAGCCAAACGGTTGGAGCGGCCGACCCGCCCGCGCAGCTGATAGAGCTGTGACAAACCAAACCAATCTGCATTCTCTACGATCAGAGTATTGGCATTGGGAAAATCCAAACCACTTTCGATGATGGTTGTACAGACCAAACAATCGAATTTATGGTTAAAGAACTCCCACATCACCTTTTCCAGATCATCTTCTCTCATCTGTCCGTGAGCAACCTGGAAAGAAGCCTCAGGTATCAATCCCTGCAGATAATTTGCAGTGCGAAAAATAGTCTGCACCCTGTTGTGCACATAAAACACCTGGCCACCCCGCTGGACCTCTTTTAAAACAGCGTCCCTAACCACTTCAGGGTTGTATTCCAGGATATAGGTCTGCACCGGAAGGCGGTCCTCAGGGGGAGTTTCAATAAGGCTCAGATCCCGCACCCCACCCAGAGACATCTGCAGTGTGCGTGGAATAGGGGTAGCGGTCATTGTAAGAACATCCACATTAGCTTTCAGCATTTTGATCTTTTCTTTGTGAGCCACACCAAATCTCTGCTCCTCATCAACCACCAAGAGCCCCAGGTCTTTAAAAACCACATCTTTGGAAAGCAGGCGATGGGTCCCGATGACCACATCCACCATCCCTTTTTTAAGCTCATCAAGGGTTCTCTTCTGTTCTGCAGCTGTCCTGAATCTGCTCAACATCCCAACTTTAATCGGATACTGGGAGAAACGCTCTTTAAATGTGAGATAATGCTGATGGGCAAGCACTGTTGTAGGAACCAATACTGCCACCTGTTTACCATCTTGAACAGCCTTAAAGGCAGCCCTGATGGCCACCTCTGTTTTCCCAAATCCCACATCACCACAGATCAGTCGATCCATGGGGCGCGTCATTTCCATATCAGACTTTACATGACTGATTGCTTCAAGCTGATCCTGGGTTTCCTCATAAGGGAAAAGCTCCTCAAACTCCTTTTGCCATACTGTATCAAAAGAGAATGCAAACCCCGGTGCTTTCTCACGCTCCGCATAGAGTGCCAGCAGATCTTGAGCCAATTCCCGGACACGCCGTTTCACCCGCTGTTTGAGTCTCGCCCAGTCACCACCTCCCATGCGGGACAGCCGTGGTGCAGCACCATCAGGACCTATATATTTCTGCACCAGCTCCACTTGCTCTACAGGCACATAAAGTTTTGCATCACCTGCATAGGCGATCTCCAGGTAGTCCCTCTTACTGCCATCTGTTTCCTTCTCTGTGATGCCCAGATAACGCCCGATCCCCTGATGAACATGCACCACATAATCTCCAGGGGTGAGATCAGGAAGCTGAGTAGCACTGGCTCGGCGCAGCCTCTTTTTGGGCTTGCCCCTGCCGTACATCTCCTTCGCTGTAATCACCGCCAGGTATCCCGGGATCTCAAATCCATTGGTCAGTGAACCACTGGCTACCTGCAGACGGCCCTCCTTTAGTTGTCCCTGCCACTTTTCAGCAGGCAGAAATGAGATCTCCCGGTCCCTAAGCTCCCTTTCCAGGTGCTTAAGACTCGCCTCTGCACCGGTCAGAAGAAGAATTGTCGCTTTTTTCCGCAGCAGGTGCTTAATCTCCTGGACCAATAAATCGGGACGGCCAAAATAAGGCTGCATCTCTTTGGTAGCAAGCTTTACCATAGCTTTCGGCTGGAGCAGATGGATCTGGGTCAGCAGGTGTGTAAAGCACACCAGTGGAAATTCTGCTAATTGGGCAAACAGTTCATCCCCATCAAAGTAGTGTTCCTGCCAGGGAGTAAAAGAGGTGCCCTCCTGTAACAGGCGCCTGTAATCTGACTCCAGGATTGCGGTACGGCCTCTGATCTCTACCATAAAACGGCCGGAGTCACCTAAAACCACCAGGGAATCAGCTGGAAGGTAATCTAACAAAGACACCTGCTCCGGATAAAAGTAGGGCTGAACCAAATTAAAAGAACCGCCACTCCCTTGCCTGGTCATTTCCAACAGTCTGTTGGCTCTCTGCTGAAGGCGCATCAGGGCATTTTTGTTCCCTTTCAGCAGATTCCGCCTTTTCTTATAGGCCTGCTCGATGCGCTCTGCAGCTGCTGCTGCACGTTCAGGATGATAGATAAACTCCCTAACCGGCCAGATCTTTACCAGATCAAGGCTTTCCCCCGAACGCTGGGTTTCCGGATCCAGCCTTTTCAGTGAGGTGATCTCATCACCCCAGAACTCAAGGCGCACAGGGCAGCCGTAAAAGGGGTAGACATCCACCACATCCCCCCGCACAGCAAACTGACCAGGACCTGCCGCGGTTTCTAACCGCTCATAACCCGCCTGGATCAGATGGATGAGAAGTTCATCATAATCGTATTCCCGGTTAACCTGCAGTGTAATAACACCTTTTTCCCAGCAGTCAGGGGGGATTAATTTAGGCATCAGAGCCTCAATTGACGCAACAACTACCACCTTTTGTTTTAGAGCACGCAGAGAGGCCAGTGTCTGCAGACGTCTGGCTGCAGGTTCCCTGCTGGCAGCTACCACCTCAAAGGGCAGTGCCTCTGCAGGATCGAAAACCAAAACACTTCTATCAGGCAGCATCTGCTCCAGATCCACTGCCCAGCTGTTTACCTGGTCTGGTCCAGGCACAACAACTAAAAGCGCGCCAGTAAACTCACCTTTAAGAAAAAGGGAGGCAGCACTGATGGCACCTGCAGAACCTGACACCCCTGAAATCAGCAGGGGAAGTTCATCCTTTTTTAAAGCTTGCAGAGCATCCTGAAAACCGGGTATTTTTTCTAAAATATTTTTCATCAAACCACCTGACTTGACCAATACAAAATGAGGCAGGACCTGGATAAGCCCCCCTTAAGATTTATCTTTATAGTTCTCATTATATCATTTGAGAACGGTTTTTTATACATATCGCGCGCAGGGATAAACCAACCTATTATCAGACAGATCAGAACGAGACCGACAATAAACGACCAATAAAAAACCCCGCCCTATAGACGGGGTCTTTGGCTGCGTTTAGTTTTAGCGTACACCAGTTGGCACAAACATATCAATAATGCCGACAATGGCAGCTGCAATAAGCGCTCCCAGTATAGTCACCCTCAGATCCGGAATGATGAACTGGAGCAGATAAAAAATCACTGCAGAAACCACAAAACCGACTCCACCGCGCGCATAGGGAGAAACATTGCGCCCGACAAGGGTTTCCAGCGCGAAGCCGATTACTGCGATCAGGACAGCCGCCAGTAAAGCATGCCAGAAGGTCAGCCTGGTAAAACCGGGTGTAATGTAGCTCACAACCATCAATACTATCGCAGCCACTATAAACCTTATAATGTGAGCTAACCAACCCTGGTTAACCATACCGGTGACTCCAGCACCTGTATCACCGCGAGTCCCTTTTTCCTCATCTGCCATATTGTCACCTCCCCCCTGGCCAAAACTATGTCCTGTGCTGTTTGGCAGCAGGAAGCATTATCCATAGTTTAACCAGAATAGGAGAATTCATGCATTTTTCGGGGTGACAGACTTAAATCAGGCTCTTCTATTGTAATGATTCATAGCTGTTTCAATACCGCTTTTTACCCAACAGCGAGCTGCATCAGCAGCCAACTCCCAGATATCCTCTAATTTTGAGCGTTCCTCAAGAGAAAAAGGCTCTAAAACATACTCCACTGTATCCTCACCAGCAGGGGGGCGGCCGATTCCGATGCGCAGCCTGGCAAATGATCGACACTGCAAACAGTCGATAATGGACTTAACCCCTTTATGACCACCTGGACCCCCACCTGGCCGCAGCCTGATACTGCCCACAGACAGATCCAGGTCATCATGGATCACCAGCAGATCCTCTGGGCTCAGGTTCCAATGAGATAACAAATGCTTTACCGCTTCCCCGCTGAGGTTCATAAAGGTAAGGGGGCGTACAAGCATTACCTCTGTGCCTTCTATCTGCACAGAACAGATGCTGGCCAACCGGCGGTAATCCTTCCATCCCCCATTTTTCCCGGCTATCCTTTCGACAACCTCAAATCCTGCATTATGACGTGTCCGGGCGTAGCGGTGCCCGGGGTTTCCCAATCCGGTGATCACCCTTTCAGGTGACCCGGTGCGGCCGCCCGGGCGTAGCCACTCCCGCAGCCGCTTGATCATTTATGCCTCTCCCTGTTCTGTATCAGCTGCTGGGGTTTCCTCTGCAGCCTCTTCCTCGGTCTCCTCTTCCACTTCTTCCTCAACCTGTGGTGCAACAACCAAAGCAATGACCGATTCAGGCTCAGAGATGACCTTTACACCCTCAGGTGCTTCTATATCTCCCACTGTAACCTGTTGTCCGATATCCATACCACTGATATCAATCTCAATACTATCGGGCAGGTTGGTCGGCAGACAGGATACAGTCACCTCTCGCAGCATATGCTGTAAAATACCGCCTTTTTGTACACCCTCAGATTCCCCTGTGAGAGCTACCGGAATTTCAGTTACAATTTCCCTGTCCATCTCGATCTGGTAAAAATCCGCATGGACCAGCTCCCTACGCAAAGGATCACGCTGGACATCACGGCACATTACTAAAAAGGTTTCTTTTTTGTCCCCCTTTTCTACATCCAGATCGATCAGTGTGCTGCCGATGCTGTAGTTGTTAATAATATAATCCAGCTCTTTTGTAGGAACCTTAAGCAGAATGTTCCCCACACCCTTCCCATATAGGACAGCTGGGGTCTTCCCCTCACTGCGCAGGGCGCGTAAATCACCTTTGGTTGTGCGCTCCCTGCTCTGAGCAGACAATTTGATTGTTTCCATCTACTAACACTCCTGTTTACTTAATTTTATCCATGAATTACGCAAAAGTTCATACCCTAGTTTAGCCTGAAGGAGAAACAAAAATCAAGAGATACAGGAAATAATCTTTCTTCAGACTTTCCAGGCATACCCTTTTGTCTGGTCCAATATATTTTAACAGAGTTACTGCAAAGATGCATATTTTTTGCTTATCCAAGGAGGCGATGTCCTGTGCGCAAAAGTCGTCAGTATCTTTCCCTGCCTGTGTTCACACTGGAGGAAGGAAAAGAGATCGGGCGCATCCGTGGTCTTGTGGTCAATCCCCAGGCCGGGGAGATTGCAGCACTGATCGTGCAGCGTGGCCACATTTTTCCTGAACAAAAGGTAATTCCATATCCCAGGGTAGTAAGTGTAGGTAATAATGCACTTACCGTCCAGAAGGCCAGCAGTGCTGAGCGGCTTGCCAGCCTACCCCAGATTCTAAACCTGGTCAAAGAAAATGTACAATTGAAAGGATCCCGGATAATTACCGAAGGAGGCACTGCACTTGGTCATGTTGTGGAATACCTTGTTGACCCGGAAACCGGAAAAATAGAGGCTTTTGAAGTAACAGCAAGCCCTGCCGCCAGTCTCTTTAAGGGCAAAGCATTCCTCCCAGCATCTGAAGTACGCACGATTGGCAAAGATGTCCTTGTTGTGCGTCAGGGGGCAGAAGAAAATCTGCAGCAAAACGAAGGAAAACTGTCAGAAGGGGTCAAAAGCATCAAAAACACCACAAACCGTTTTATAGAAAAAGCCCGACAACTGCAGTCCAAGATGCAGGGGGAGGAAGAGGATAAGGAAGAACCCTCTCCCCCCAAAGATGATACACCTGCAGAAAAAATTACTCAAAAAGCTTGCTCACAGAAAGATCCTCATGGATGCGGATAATAGACTCACCAAAAAGAGGGGCAACTGTGAGTACCTTCAGCCTGGAAAAACGCTTCTCCGGGGCAACAGGTATTGTATTGGTCACCACAATCTCTTTCAGAGGGGAAGCCTCTAATCGTTCTCTGGCAGGACCAGAGAGTACAGGGTGGGTACAACAGGCATAAACTTCTTTCGCTCCCCGCTCCAGTATAGCTTCTGCTGCCTTGACAATGGTACCGGCTGTATCAATGATATCATCCACCAGAATAGCTGTTTTCCCATTGACATCACCAACCAGGTGCAGCACTTCAGAAACATTGGGATGCGGTCTGCGCTTATCAATAATTGCTATGCCTGTTTCCAGCCGGCTTGCTAAATCCCTAGCCCTGGCCACCCCACCAACATCAGGTGAAACCACAATAGGATTTTCGATATTCATGCTCTGGAAGTACTCGGCCAGGATTGGCACACCCAACAGGTGGTCCAGCGGTATATCGAAAAACCCTTGAATCTGCCCGGCATGAAGATCCATGGTCAAAACCCGGTCAGCCCCAGCAGCAGTGATTATATCAGCCAGCAGCTTAGCTGTTATCGGATCACGGGCCTTTAACTTCCTGTCCTGGCGGGCATAACCATAATAAGGCAGCACCGCGCAGATACGGCGGGCTGAAGCGCGCTTTAAAGCATCGATCATAATCAGAAGTTCCATCACATTCTGGTTGGCAGGAGGACAGGTTGGCTGAATAACAAAAACATCAGCCCCCCTGACACTCTCATCAATAGCTACACAGATTTCCCCATCACTAAAATAGGAAATTCTGGATTCACCCAACCCAATGCCTAGATAAGCCGCGATCTCTTCTGCCAGTTCCGAATTGGCGTTGCCGGCAAAAATCTTTAATTTTTTCGTATAAAGCATCAAGTCGATCCCCTCTTTCCCTCTGCTTTCCCTCACTTGCTTTAATCCCCTTTACTTTTCTTTTTTTCCTTCCAATCAGGTATAACTGCTTGTTTACTGCGCTCAACAGCCAAAGATGCCGGGGGAACATCTTTAGTGATGGTTGATCCCGCCCCGATCACCGCACCTTTACCCACATGAACAGGAGCCACCAAATTGGTATTGCTCCCGATAAATACCTCATCGTCAATTGCTGTCTGATATTTCCTTTCACCATCATAGTTGCAGGTGATGGTTCCAGCACCGATATTTACACCTGCTCCCACTATAGTATCCCCAATATAACTTAAATGTGGTATTTTACTCTTTGACCCAACAGAAGTTTTTTTCAGTTCGACAAAATCCCCTATTTTAACGTGATCAGCTAGCTTATTACCAGGCCGCAGGTAGGCATATGGCCCTATCTGACAGTTATCACCAACAGCACTCTCCACAACCACAGAATACTGAACAGCTACCCCTGCCCCCAAACGCGCATCTTTAAGACGGGTTCCGGGCCCCACAATACACCCTGGTCCCACCTCAGTTTTTCCCTCCAAAAAAGTGAAGGGGTAGATAATTGTATCCTGACCAACCCTGACACCTTTATCAATATAAGTTACAGCAGGATCATAGATGGTCACTCCTGCCTCCATCAGACGCAGGCATTCCCGCTCCCTTAATACCTTTTCAGCTGCAGCCAACTGAGCGCGGTTATTGATCCCTTTGGTCTCAGCGGACGGAGCAGTCACTGCTGTGACCTGACACCCATCTTCTCGCAGCAGCTGAATACAATCGGTCAGATAGTATTCTCCCTGTTGATTATCAGGGTTTAACCGATAAACACTCTCCTTTAGAGCCTCTTTGGTAAAGGCATAGGTGCCTGTATTAATCTCTTTGATTTTTTTCTGCTCAGTTGATGCATCACAGTCCTCAACAATGCAGTCAACAAAACCATCCTCACCTCTGATGACCCGGCCGTATCCTTTAGGATCATCAAAAATACTGGTGAGAACCGCAGCAGCAGCACCTGTATTCTGCCGTTCTTTGACCACTTTTACCAGGGTCTCCGGTGTTAGGAGAGGGGTATCCCCACACAGAACAAGCACATCCATGCATTGGCCCGAAAGATGGGGTATTGCCTTAAGAACTGCATCACCTGTGCCCAACTGTTTCTCCTGGACAGCATAAATATAATCATTGCCCAGGGTTTCCCTGACCATTTCAGCACCCTTCCCCACCACAATAATGATCTCTTTTATTCCGGCCTCTTCTATCGCATCGAGAACATGGCGGACCAAAGGGGCTCCAGCGATACTGTGCAGCACCTTAGGGATGGCGGAGTTCATCCTTTTTCCCTGACCTGCTGCAAGTACCACCGCTCCAACTCTATCCATAACTGTTCACTCCTTGAGTGATTTCAAAATGCAATCAATTACAGCATGCAAAAACAACAAAAAAGGGAATACCTGATTCCCCTCCAAATATACATTAACATGACAGTTATCTCTTATTCCATCTCCTGATAGGCCTTCAAAATGGCATCCTGAATAACCTGTCTGGCTTCAGATGTGATGGGATGGGCTATATCGCGGAATTCCCCAGCTGGAGTCCTCCTGCTCGGCATAGCAATAAACAACCCCTTCTCTCCCTCGACAACCTTGATATCATGCACCACAAAAGCATCATCAAATGTCACCGAGCAGACAGCCTTCATTCTGCTCCCATCCTGGCTAACCTTGCGGACACGCACCTCTGTAACCTGCATAAAGTTATTGACCTCCCCTTTTTTAGCGCGGTTATTACTTGCCTTTGTGTATTCGCCAAGATATGCGAGATTCCTGCCTGGAAAATAAGAATTAAGTCACTTATTCACAGACAAGCTGTTGTGCAAGTTCCCAATCAGAGGGTTTGTCCACATCCACACCAATTTCCGCATAATGAGTGATCACCGCGGAGCCCCTGGCTCCTACCAACTGCGATACCCTACGCTCCGCCTCAGCAATGGAGAGCTGTCCGATAAAAAATTTCACCAACATCCCAAACCCCACCAGGCGGGCTAAAGCTGTAGGATTCTTGCGTTGTTTGACAAATTCCGCAGCAACAGAGAGGCAGCGGTCAATGATATCCCTTTTCAGTAGAAAAATGTTGCCCCCTGTAAAAGTGCCATCCTTTAGAGTGGCATAGGTGCGCTTTGCACCGGGAAAGCGTTTTTCCGCAGTTTCCTTCCTGACAACAGGGTAATAAAAATCTGCATCCCCTTCCCTGCATTTTTCAATAAAGTCATCTACCGCTTCTGCGGTCAGAAAAGGTATGTCTCCTGTACACGCCATTATCCATGAACTGGATCCATTCAAAACATCCACACCATTTGTGAAGCTCTCCAGGATTGTCTCCCCAGGCAGAGCAAAAAGATATCCCTGCCCCATGTAGATATCCTGCAGCACCTCAGGGCCAACCACAACAATCTGTTCAATATTTATGCTGTTATTAAGAGCTTCCATTACATAATCTACCATCAGGCGTGAACCGATGGTAAGCATACCCTTAACACCGGTCCCCGGCTCAATCTCTCCACCGCCCGCTAGTACCACTGCATCTATTTGCTCAATCATTTTTTCAACCTCTTTTATTTTATGATACCTGTCAGCCTATACTGTCAGGATGCTTCACCTCATCATTAATAGGAAGTGCCTGCTCTTTTATATCCCCTTTTTTGCGCACCGCTTCCAGCAGACTGTTCTCTGCACTCTCTATATGCTTCCAGGCCAGGGCCTTAGCCCTGACTATATCCCGATCAGCCAAAGCTTCCACAACCTTGCGATGCTCGTCCAAAGCTGTCCGCATTCGGCCCGGATGAGCCAGAGAGACAGAACGAAAACGGTGCACTTCATCCTGGAGGTTGCTCAAGATCTGCATCAAAC
>CAZZEY010000014.1:0-13647 GCA_964653445.1 uncultured Syntrophaceticus sp.
GCAAAGGGACCCCTCAGGGGTGATGGTGGCCCTTCCTGCAGATCATTATATCTCTGATCAAGACCGCTTTATTGAAGTATTACAGGGTGCTGAGGCTGCTGCCGCACAAAACCATGCGGTGACCATCGGCATCCCGGCCAACCGCCCGGAGACAGGCTTCGGCTATCTCTTACAGGGTGAATTCTACCGGGAGCATAAAGGCATCCCCTTATATCACGTAAAAGAGTTCATAGAAAAACCTGATCTGGCAAAAGCCATGGAATTTTTAGAAAAAGGCTGCTACTTCTGGAACAGCGGTATTTTTATCTGGCAAGCGGACCGGATCAGAAGGCTGATCACTGAACACCTGCCGGTTTTAGCAGCCGGACTGGAGAAAATCGAAAAGGCAGTTGGCACACCGTCATTCCCACAGACACTCAAAAGGGTATATGAGGGGCTTCCTAGGATTTCCATTGACTACGGTGTTATGGAAAAGACCATGGGGGTTTTGATGGCTATAGGGGATTTTGGCTGGGATGATGTGGGTTCCTGGACCGCCTTGGAGTCCTACAAAAAAAAGGATCCAAACGGCAATATCCTGGAGGGGCAGGGTGTGCTGGTGGACACCAAAAACACCATGGTGCAGGTCTCTGACAAGGTGGTAGCCACCTTAGGGGTTCATGATCTGATCGTTGTGGAAAATGAAGGGAGTATTCTCATCTGTCATAAAGATAAGGCACAGGATTTGAAAAAGGTTATTACAGCGCTCAATGAAAATGGCTATAAGGAGATATTATGATGAATAAGGCAATATTTCGACAATATGATATACGCGGCCATGCGGACCGGGATCTGACTGATGATACTGTAAGGCTCATCGGCCAGGCTTTTGGTACCTATGTACAGGAACAGGGCACCAATGAGGTCCTGGTGGGGCGGGACAACCGCCTTAGTTCTGATCGATTGCATAAGATGCTGCTGAAAGGACTTCTGGACTCAGGCTGTCATGTGATCGATATCGGTCTAGTGGTCACCCCGATCCTCTACTTTGCCAGGGAGCATTTCGGGATCAGCGGCGGGGTGATGATCACCGGCAGCCACAATCCTCCGGAGGATAACGGATTTAAGCTTGCCTGTGGTGAGGGCACTATTTACGGTGATCAGATCATCAAACTGAGAGATATGATCACCGCAAATAAATTTCGCTCAGGCAGTGGCACACTCCATGTGCGGGATGTTGTTGATTCATATCTTCAAATGCTAACGGACAAAATAAAACTGGGCGGACGCCCCTTAAAGGTGGCTGTGGACTGCGGTAATGGTACAGCATCCCTTTTTGCGGAAAAAATACTGAACAATTGGGGGTGTGAGGTCTTTCCCCTTTATTGCGAATCTGACGGCACCTTCCCCAACCACCACCCTGATCCGGTAAAAACAGCCAACCTGGCCCAACTCAAAAAGACCGTATTGAAAAATAGGGCCGACCTAGGGGTCGCTTATGACGGTGACGCGGACCGGCTGGGGGTTGTTGATGATCAGGGAAATGTGGTCTGGGGTGACAAACTGATGTGTCTCTTCTGGCGGGAAATCCTGGCTAAACACCCTGAAGAACTGGCTATTGTAGAGGTCAAATGCTCTCAATCCCTGGTGGATGAAATTAAACGGTTAGGGGGTAAACCGATATTTTATAAAACCGGACACTCCCTGATCAAGGCCAAGATGAAGGAAACCGGGGCGGTGTTTACCGGAGAAATGTCCGGGCATATGTTCTTTGCTGATGAATATTATGGTTATGATGATGCCTTATATGCCACAGGAAGGTTGTTGCGCATTTTATCCCAACAAGATAAACCACTTTCCCAACTGCTGGCTGACATACCCCATTATCACTCCACAGCCGAAACCAGGATCCCCTGTCCTGATGAGAAAAAGTTCCAGGTGGTCAAGAACCTTGTGGAACAGTTTCGTCAGCAATATGAAGTTATCGACATCGATGGGGTACGGGTTTTATTTGATGACGGTTGGGGGCTGGTGCGCGCATCCAATACCCAACCTGTCCTGGTAGCCAGATGTGAAGCCAAAACAAAAGAGGGGCTTCAAAATAACTGCGCGGTAATAAAAAATGCCATCAGGCAGCAAGAGGTGGGTGATTTCGATTGGGAATATTAAAGACCTAGACCAGGAGGTGCTCTTTGAGCAGAGCATCAAGGCTCCCTTGGAAGAAGCTGCCAAATACAAATGTGTGAACCTTGTGGTAGGGGTTCCCTTTTACAATGAAAGCTACACCCTCCCACTGGTGTTAAAGGTTGTGGAAGACAGCCTTTCCCCAACCCACAAAACAGAAGAAACACTGATCACCTGTGTGGGGGACCCTGCCGGTGCAGATGCTCTGGAGGCTGTGAAGAAAATGGAGCTCAGATATCCCCATATGGAATTTCTGATGCTGCCGGGCAGCAATGGCAGAGGGATGAGCATCAGGGCTATTATGGAAGTGGCCAATAAACTGGATGCGGACCTGGTTTTATTGACTGCCGATTCTGTAGGGCAAAGGGGATTCGGCCTCAAGGCTGATTCCGTCCCCAGGCTGCTTAACCCCCTCCAGGAGGGTTATGATCTTGTGCTCACCACTTTTCAGCGCCAGTATTATGAGGATTTATTGGGAAATCTCTTTCTCAGGCCGCTTTTCGAAACCTTTTACAGATACAGAATCTCCGACCCCTTATGCGGAATCTATGCCTTCTCCCATGACCTTGTGGAGGAATACTGCACAGCCATCAAGTTTTGGGTGGATCAGACCAGAGGCTTTGGCATCGATCCCTGGCTGATCACCACAGCCATCATTCAAAACAGAAGGATATGTGAAGTTCCTTTAGGGTTCAAAATGGAGCATGCCTCCCTGGATAAACTAATCTATCTTTTCAAAGACTTTGCCTCCTTTATGTTTGAGCGGATTAAAAGGGATGAAGAACACTGGAGTGAAAAAAAATGTGTGCTCCATTCCCCTGATATCTGCGGTTTAGAACCATATCAGGACCCGCCCACAGCCCAGATCCATGAAACCAGAGCACTGATCCACCAATTCCGCAATGGCTTTAACCAGTATTACAGCATTTTCGAGGAGACCTGCCCCCGCACTATATTAACTGCACTGGAACGCAGCGCTGTTTCTCCGACCCGGGACTTTTACCTGGATGAAGAAACATGGGTCGGTGTGGTCTATTCCCTCCTCTTCCATTACAGCTTTTCACCTGATGCCAGTAAAGAAGATATGTTGGATGCCCTGACTGCGGTTTTCTGCGGGAGAATGGCCTCCTTTTTAGAACACCTGGAAAACATTCAAGAAGAACTGGCCAGTGAAAAAAGCACTTACGCTGCTGCCATTATTGCCAGTCAGGCTGAACATAAAAAAGAGGAGCAGAGAAGGTGTTTTCTGCAGCACAGCGCCGGGTTTATTAAAAAGTGGCAGGAAAAAGCCTGGGAACACAAACCCCCTATCATCCCTGCCGACTACCTGGAGTTCATTCCCGGCAAACCCATCGTCCTTCCCAAAACCATTCAATGGCGGGGACAGGAGATCTGGATGAGCGAACTGTTCAACCGGTTGCAGACCCGCTATACAGGCAAATTCCAGGACTTTTTGGAAAAGGATCTGTTGATCCCTGCAGACTCCTCTTCCAAAACAATTGCCTCCCGTCTGGAACAGTTTATGGGAGATCTGGAGCAGGTCATTGATCAACTATGCCCTGGAAATGTCTACACCCAAGAGGGAGCAAGGGGGGTTGTTGACGCCATCTTCGATTTCCTGGGGCACCCAAAAATCTTCGGCATTAAGGAAGAAATTTTTGAGGAAGCGGTAATGAGGTTCCCTCCTTTGAATATTATGATACCTGCTAACTGCCACACACCACGGGAGCTGCTGGATAAATTGCTGCCCAGGGATGCGATCACCATAGCCAATTTGATAGAAACCCGCAAATGGGCTGACCGCACCCTTTTGTGGATCGTGGATAACCTGACCCCAGAAGACATGATGGAGATAGAATTGAAACCCCTGTTCACAGGCAGCGGATTGATGGGGAAAACGTTCAAACTGGGGAAGATCTCAGATCTTAATAAACTGACCACCAGGCTGGTGGTCAGCCCCTTGAGCAAAGGGATAGGGGGCAAATACCCCAAACTGCGCTTTTTCCTGTTTATACTCAGACAGATCATGATCGCCCATAATTACTCAATTTTGTATGAAACCTATGCGAAGGAAAGAAGAAATTTGGGAGCCAAGATCCGCAACTCCCTCATCGGCCGCTTTGAATCGACCCCTTTTTCAGCTTACAACATTTTCGAAAATTACCACCATCGGGCTCTGGTGAGAAATATACGCATCCTTGCTCAGAATCTGACACTGACCGGACAGGAAGGGCAGGCAAAACTGCTTAAAGCTATGTGCAACAGTTACGGTGTAAGCCAGGTCTTGGAAGATGGAACCTTTGTCCCCTGTTCGGCTTGGAGTTGGGCCAGCTACAGCAGCAAAGGAGGGACAGGGATCCCCACACCTTTGTCTTCCCATGTGGAGGAAAGGTGGTTTAACCATGACTTTTTGGAGGAAATCCATTCTGAATTGGGGTTTGACCCGGGGGTAATCCTGCCGCGAATCGCCCAGTCCATTGGAGAGGGCAAGGCTGATGATGACCTGATGGATGTGCTGTTGGGTGTTAAGCCAAAGGATGTGACAGTTGTTGTCCAGGAGACCCAGGATTATCCTCCCGCAAAGCCTCTGATACGCTATTCAGGGAACCCGATCCTGAGCCCCATCAAAGAAAACCCCTGGGAAAGCAAATATGTGCTCAATGCTGCCGCAGTCAGGATCAGGGGGCATGTTTATCTGCTCTACAGGGCCTATGGGGATGATGAGGTTTCCCGCATCGGCCTGGCTGTTACCGACGGTTACAGGGTATTGGACCGCCTGGACTATCCCATCTTCGCTCCCCGAACCAAAGAGGAAAAAAAGGGTGTAGAGGACCCCCGGGTGGTGGTGATCGATGATCACCTTTACATGCTTTACACCGCTTATGATGGTGTGACCGCCCAGATTGCTGCCGCCTCCATCCATGTAGACGCTTTTCTCAACAGGGAATTCCACCGCTGGGAGCGTATGGGATTGGCCTTTCAGGATATCTGGGATAAGGATGCTATCCTCTTCCCGGAAAAGATTAGAGGCAAGTATGTGATCTACCACCGGATAGAGCCCAGCATTTGGGTTTCCTTTATGGATAAACTTGAATTCCCAGCCCCCAAAGGGGACCACACCATCATCATGGGGCCGCGCCCCGGTAAGATGTGGGACTTTTTGAAGATCGGGGCTGGTGCACAGCCTATCAAAACAAAATACGGCTGGCTGATGATCTATCATGGGGTTGACAAAGATAGGGTTTACCGGTTGGGGGTCATGGTGGTCCCCCTTGATCAACCGGAGCGGGTTATCTACCGCTCACCTAATCCCATCCTCACCCCGGAGACAGAATATGAGATCGGCAAGCCAGGTGAGAGCTGGGTTCCCAATGTGGTCTTTACCTGTGGAGCGGTACCGGCGGAAGATAAAGAGATCCTGGAAGCAGAGGATGAAATCCTTGTTTATTACGGAGCCGCTGATACCTATATGTGTCTGGCCACAGGCCTTGTCGGTGACCTGATTCCAGAAGAGATAAGGGAAGATCAGACACGCCCGTAGTCATCTTCCAAGCGGATAATATCATCCTCTCCGCAGTAACTGCCGGTCTGGGTTTCAATGAAAACGAGGGGGGCTTTCCCGGGATTAGCAATGCGGTGGGCTGCCTCACAGGGTATGTCCACCGACTGCCCCGGGTTGAGCGGTATCTTTTCACCATCAAGGGTTACCAGGGCTTGCCCGGACACCACAAACCAGTGCTCCTGCCTTTTAAAGTGCTTCTGGTAGCTTAAACGCTTGCCGGAATGTACGGTGATCCTCTTCACCTTATGGTCCGGAGCATCCAACAGAACCTCCCAACGCCCCCAGGGTGTGTTTGCAGAGCGCAACCTGGGTTTTTCTTTTTCCAGGATCAGCTTGTAGATAGCCAAATAGTCATCCACCATGCGCTCTCTGCTAAAGCGGTTTTCTACCCAGCGGCGGCAGGCCTCACGGTCCAGCTCAGGGATTCTTTTTAGTGCTTCAACTGCCTGATCAATGCTGTTCACCAGAAACCCTGTTTCCCCGTCTTTGATCACCTCAGGCATGGATCCCTTATTAAAAGCAACCACAGGGGTTCCGCAGGCCATAGACTCGACCACACTCAACCCAAAGGGCTCTGCGAAATTGATGGGATGCAAGAGGGCATAGGCTCCCCCCAACAGTTGATTCCTTCTCTCAGGCCCCACAGGCCCTAAGTAAACCACCTGCTGTTGATCGATCTCAGAGGCCACCTGTTCCCGGTAGTACTCCTCATCCTGGATTATTCCGGCGATGAGCAGTTTCATCTGGAACCTGTGGGCGATCTCAATGGCCTCACAGGTGCCCTTATCCGGATGAATGCGCCCAAAATAAAGGAGATAATCCCCTCTCTCCGGTACAAATTCATAATACTCCAGATCGATGCCATGATAAACAGTAGCCAGGTAAGGCAGTCCGGGCCTCCGGTCAGCGTTGCTGATAGAGACATAATAACTCCGCTCACTGTACTCCCGAAAAACCGGGAGGATCTTTTCTGAAGAAAAGCCGTGGATAGTTGTTAACAGCGGTGTGTTCACCAACCTGCTGTAGGTCAGGGGTAAAAAATCAAAGTGATTATGGAGCAGGTCATAGTTTTCAGCCTGTTCAAAAAAATGAGCGATGTGCATTGCCTCCCAGACCTCGGGGTCCAGTGACCTATCCTCTTCATAGGAGGTTTTGCTCACAAACTCCAGTTTTGCTGCAGTCTGGGAGTCCCCGGTAGCAAACAGGGTAACATCCACCCCCTTTTCTACCAGACCCTCACAAAGAAGTGAAACAACATACTCCCAGGGTCCATAATGCCTTGGCGGTGTTCTCCATGCTATAGGCGATAATAAAGCGATTTTCAAAGCTCCTTCCCCCCACTACAATCCATTAACTTCCTGCCATCCACTCTTTATATTTTCTGTAAAGCCTTTCTATTTCCAAACGAGGGTTATGGTAAAAGCGGTCCGGCTCCTCCCCCTGCAGCCAGGAGAGGTCCCAGGCAGCATCACCGGTGTCTGCCGCCTCCTTCACCCCTCTGGCAAACTCCTGAAAAACCCCCACTGCCTTTTTGGGACTGCCATCTGACTTAAACAAACCAAAGGATCTTTCATGGGGATTTTCCTTAAGGGGCGGTTTATCAAAGAGATGTGGCTGGTAGTCGCTGTAACACCAGGCAAAAGCGCCCCACATCCCCGCTCTCTGCAGAAGGTGCAAAGCCCGCTCATAATAAAAGGCACCTGCTGCTTCTATATCCCCTGAACACTCTCTCTCCAGAATTCTATCAGACACCCCAAACTCCTGAAAAAGCACCCTTTTCCCTCCCAACCAGCCTGTGAGCAACCCTAAAAAGGGCAGCACCTCCACCTCCAGCGGATGGTTGACCCAGTCCAGATAAAAGGGATAGCCGTGCATACACAAAAAATCACAATATTGGGCAGCATCTTTTGGCCCAAGCCCGCGGTCATCCTCCAGATCCTCTGCATGCAGGCCGATGGTCACCGGAACATCGGAAACCCTTTTAAGCTCCCCTACCATAGCTGCCAGCCAATCCCTGGCCACCTGGCTATCTTTAGGAACAACACAATTAGAAGATTCATTCCCCAGATCATAAGCCCACAGAGTCTGATGGCCCCGCAAGGCCTGAGCCACCTCTCTGCACTGTAGCTTTTGGGCCTCGATGATCTCCTGCTGGCTGTAGAAATTACGGATCCCCAGATAACGCAGCTGTCCCTGGCTCATCACCGGAAAGCGCCCCTGCTCAGGTCCAGAGAGCATCCACTCCGGCATCCAGTTCACACCGCTCATATGGCCGCAGAAAAAGGTGGGCTGAATTTTTATCCCGCAGCATGCAGCTACATCAGCAACTGCAACCAGGCAGTCTAAGCTCCTGGAGGAAACCTTGTCAGGTACCGGTTGAAAGTCCTCCCAGATAAGAAAGATGCGCACCACCTGAAAACCGGCAGCTGCCAGTCTTCTGAAATCCTGTTCAACCTCAGCTGCGTCAAAATTCTGCCACCAGTACATAGCCTTAGCTGCAGGCCAGTAATTAACCCCCAGTGGAAACTGCAGCTGTTTCACTCCCTTGCCACTCCTTCATCATTTGACTGCTGTACAGCCAGGAGAGCAGAGCCTCTGCTCCCTGATTGAGGTTGACCCCTTCCGGTGTCAAAGCATCGTAGCAGCCCCCTGTCTCTTTATTGTACAGGGGAAGCTTATTAATATTCTTGCCCAGATACCATTGATAGGCAAGCTGGGCCAAATCCCGATAAGCCTTGTCCCCTGTTGCCAGGTAAGCTTCCTGACAGGCCAGCAGCATCGAACAGGCATCAACAGGCTGCTGGTCAAACTTTGGGATTTTCTCTCCCCTCCGCCACCAGCCTCTGTTCCCTACGATATTGAGATAGCCTTTAGCGAAAAGGTGATCACAGAGAAAAGAAAAGGACTCCCGGGCTGTAAGATAAGCCCGGCGATCACTGCAATAACAGTAATAAGCGAAAAGAGCCTGGGGAATGATCCCATTGCAGTAAGTAATGGTGTCTTCAAACCAGTACCAGCCCCTACCCTTACAGCGGTTATAAAGATAGATCAGGTTCTCACAGAGTTCCCCTGCCATATCAGCCAGCTGTTCCCCCTTCCGGCTAAAAAGTGAGATGCTGTTGATCAGCCCCAGCAGAGCATAGGCTTTAGCCCGGGGAAACTGCAAGCGGCTAACAGCAGGAAGGGCTTTTTCCAGCATAGGAAAGGCAAGCCCTCTTATCTCTTCATGATCAGAGGCAGCAGCTATGCTGCAGGCAAGAAAAGCCCTCCCCTGGCAGTCTTCAGAATCCAGGTTCGCATGCCATCTTTCCTCTGATCTTAGATTGCGCCACCTACCCTCAGGCAGAAAGGAATCTTTTAAAAACCGGATATAAATCTTCGCCAGTTCTTCTCCTTTCTCATCTTCCATTTTTAAGGCAACCAACAAGGCCCGGGCATTATCATCAACAGTATAGCCGCTCTTTCTGTCAGGCTGATCCTGAACAGCGAACTGGATAATAGCTGTCCTGTCGGTCATCTTTTCCAGATAGCGATAATCCACAGCAGAACCCCCCGACAAATTTATCTCACTTGCCTTCTCCTTTAGCCCAGTTTCCCACAACTTGCTGCTGTTTTACAACTGGGTAAGCAAGCACCGTTTGAGCCAACTCCACATAACGAGCAGCAACACTAGGCCATTTAATGGTTTCCCCGAAACGGGATGCCCGCCTTTCCAGATTTTTTCTCAGCAGCGGGCGAGAGAGCAGTTGATCGAGCAGTTTGCCCAACCCCTCAGCTGACGCCTCTGCAGCAACCAGGCCCAACTCCTTTTCCTTTAACAGTTCCAGGGAATACTCATAGGGTGTTGCCACAACAGCCCTCCCACAGCCCACCGCATAAGCCAGGGTACCGCTGACCGCCTGGTCCCTATTGGGATAGGGACTCAGGTAAACATCAGACATGTAGAGGTAGTCCCCCAGTTCTCCAATATCCAGGTAATGGTCAACAAAGCGCACATTTTGTTCGATCTGCAAATCTGCACAGAGCTTGATCAGCATCTCCCGATAACGCTCTCCCTCTCTTTTTTGCAGAACAGGGTGGGTTTTTCCCGCTATAATATATAATATTTCTGGGTGTTTTCCCACCAGTTCTTTGACTGCTTTGATGCCGATCTCCAAACCCTTGCTGGGGCCGATCAAACCAAAGGTGGTGATCACCTTCCTGCCTGCAAAGCCGTAAGACCTCTTCAAAGCATCCCGGTCTTTGCGCTCAAAAACAGGAACCCCATGAGGGATAACGGTAATTTTTTCCTCTGGGACACCATAAACCTTTTCCAGCAGTTCTTTTGACCGCTCGGTCATACAAATAACAGCAGCTGCCCTGCGGGAGAGAATTTGCAAAACAATCCTCTGTCCAGGACTTGGACGGGGCAGAACAGTATGTGTCACAAGTATAAAGGGCTTTTTCAGATGAGCAGCAAACTTGATCACCAGTGCTCCATCACTACCGCCAAAAATTCCGTATTCATGCTGCAGGATCACCAGATCCACAGCTGAATTATTGATCATATACGCTGCTCTTAAATAGTCCTCTGTATCGTTTTGCTGTATAGAAAAGCGCACCTCTTTAGGATAAGCATATTTTTTTTCATCTGTTAGGGCTGTGATCCAAACACTCTGTCCAGTTCTGATCACACTGTCTCTCAAATCCTTGGAAAAGGAAGCAATACCACACTCCCTGGGTGGATAAGTACCCACATTCATCAGTATCATCCGCATCTCCCCTTTTTGGCCATTATAAAATTACCGACAAAAAACAATAATGATCAACAACATAGGAGCTAAATGTGAAAAGGCAGTAGGCCATTATTTGCTGCTACCAGCGCGTCTTTAGTGTAAGCTACAATGGCAACTACTAATGTTGAAAGCAATTTGTCGAAATGAGAAATAAATAGGATTAGCTAGCTGGATTTGCATTATTAGATGTATTAAAAGGATCGCAGTCAAATGATGTATAGACTGCAGGTAACTGAAGGCTATAGTATTTTTGATGCTACCAAAAAAAACCTGATTTGTCAAGATGGAAGGGAACAGCCGAACAAAAAACCCGCTCTCATTCTGCGGGTTTTCTATTCTGGCGCGCCCGGAGGGACTCGAACCCCCGACACGCGGTTTAGGAAACCGCTGCTCTATCCTGCTGAGCTACGGGCGCAAAATAGTAATGGCGGAGAGAGTGGGATTCGAACCCACGAAGCAGGTTTTGACCCGCTTAATCGCTTAGCAGGCGATCGCCTTCAGCCAACTCGGCCATCTCTCCGTAATGATCTAAATAATATGGTGCGCCCGGAGAGATTCGAACCCCCAACCTACAGATCCGTAGTCTGTTGCTCTATCCAATTGAGCTACGGGCGCACATTTTTGCGTGACTTTATTATAGCTGATCGATAAACTTTCGTCAATATAATGGCGGAGGGGGTGGGATTCGAACCCACGGAACCCGCATGAGTTCAACGGTTTTCAAGACCGCCTCCTTCAACCACTCGGACACCCCTCCACACTTATCTGGTGAAAGTCCGATTTACAGTATAGCACACCGCCCAAATCGCTGTCAATTAGGTTTCAGAGGTGATGACATCCACCCCTATGTAGGGCCTGAGCACATGAGGCACTACCACTGAACCATCCTCCTGCTGGTAATTCTCCAGAATCGCAGCCAGTGTGCGGCCAACAGCCAGGCCTGAACCATTCAGTGTATGCACAAAGCGCGGCCGAACACCCTGTTCCGGACGGTAGCGTATGTTGGCACGCCTGGCCTGGAAGTCCTCGAAATTACTGCATGAAGATATCTCCCGGTAGCGGCCTGCCGCGGGTAGCCATACCTCAATGTCATAGGTTTTTGCAGCCGAGAAACCCAGATCACCTGTGGAAAGACTGACCACACGGTAAGCCAATCCCAACCTGCGCAGCACATCCTCTGCATCATTGGTCAATTTCTCCAATTCCATGTAGGAATTCCTAGGTTCAGTGAACTTAACCAACTCCACCTTATTGAACTGGTGCTGCCTGATCAGCCCCCTGGTATCCCTGCCTGCAGCTCCTGCCTCAGCCCGGAAACAGGCAGTATAAGCGGTGTGATAGAGAGGCAATTGTTCTGCAGCCAGGATTTCCGAGCTGTACAGATTGGTGACCGGGACCTCTGCTGTGGGGACCAAAAACAGGTCATCCCGTTCACACAGGAAAAGATCCTCTTCAAATTTAGGAAGCTGTCCTGTGCCGGTCATTGTTGTGCGATTAACCAGGAAGGGAGGAAACACCTCTGTATATCCGTGTTCCCTTGTGTGCAGATCCAGCATAAAATTGACCAGGGCGCGTTCCAGTTTTGCCCCCCAACCTTTAAGCACAGTAAACCGCGCACCTGCAATCTTCACCCCGCGGGCAAAGTCCAGTATATCCAGGCTCTCCCCTATCTCCCAATGCGGCCGGGGCTCAAAGGAAAACTTAGGTGGTTCCCCTTCCATCCGCAGCACTATATTATCCTCTTCATCCTTCCCCACAGGTACAGTCTCATGGGGAATATTAGGGATCATCAGCAGTGCATTATTCAGCCTCTCTTCCAGGTCCACCAACTCCTGGTCCAGCTCTTTAATCCTTTTACCTATACCCCGCACCTCCTCCTTGAGGTCCGCGGTATCCTGTTTGGCTGCCTTGAGCCTCCCCACCTCCTGGGAGAGGGTATTGCGGCGGTTTTTCAGCTGTTCACTTTCTCCGATCAAAGTGCGCCGCTGCTCATCCCAGGCCAAGACCTGATCAAGATCAAAGTCATTATGGCGATCTGCCAAGGCTTTTTTTACGATTTCCCGATTACTGCGGATAAACTTCAGATCCAGCAAATATTTCACCCTTTCGGAACTTTTTTCAATTATCGGATGGTTCACATAGTTACTACTTTGACATTGACAATATCATCCAGCTCGCGCAGTTTGCCCAAAGTGTACTCATCAACAGGAGAATCTATACTGTAGAGCATCATGGCCTCTTTCCCCTTCCCCTTGCGAGCCAACTGCATCTCAGCGATATTAATATTGGCATCACCTAGTGTTGTTGCAAAATACCCAATCACCCCCGGACGGTCGGTGTGTTCCACAAAAAGCATATATGGGGTAGGGATTACATCAAACTGATACTGATTGATCCGTACAATGCGGGGGGTGCGGTCCCAGGCCAGTGTTCCAGCGTATTCCGCTTTGACATCATTGCCGGCAAATTTTACGGAGATCAGACTCATATGCCCTGTTCCGGTCTCTTCTTCCCGGCGTTCACAGACCTTAATACCCCTGTTCTCTGCTAGCCAGGAAACATTGACCAGATTGACCTGATCACCCATCACCGGTGTGAGCAGCCCCTTCAAAAATGCCAGTGTCAGGATCCCAGTCTCTTTTTGAGCAATCTCCCCTCTGTAGGTGAGCTGAACCCGTTCTGCAGGTACTTTTTCCAGCTGGTAATAGAGTTTGCCCAAATATTCGGCCAATTCCAAAAAGGGCCGCATGGTGTCTATTTCCTCTCCCAGCAAACAGGGGATATTCACCGTATTGGGGACGATCTCCCCTCTGAGAGCTGAAAGCACATAACTGGCTAGATCTGTCCCTACCCGGTGCTGGGCCTCAAAAGTGGTAGCTCCCAGGTGCGGGGTAACCACCACATTATCGAACTCCAGTAGGGGGTTGCCTGTGCAGGGCTCTTTAGTGAAAACATCCAGAGCTACACTTGCCACTATCCCCTCCTTAAGTGCCCAGGCCAAAGCCCCTTCATCGATAATACCTCCCCTGGCACAGTTAACCACCCGTACACCCCGTTTGGCTATCTGGAACTGCTCCTTCCCGATCATCCCTATGGTTTCCTCGGTTTTCGGGGTATGGACGGTAATAAAATCCGACTCTCGCACCA
>CAZZEY010000015.1:0-7218 GCA_964653445.1 uncultured Syntrophaceticus sp.
AAAAGCTCAAATGGAAGGTTGTAGTATATAATAATATATTTTTTCTAAATATTATATACAAAAATCAAATGTTCAGGGGTAAGGATTATATTACCTGCTGGTTTATTATTTGACTGGATTGTAAAGCCGGAATCTAAAATGCGCTTTAAAGGAGCGTGCTAACAGGAGATATAAAATTATGATATGAAATAGTAATTATAATTGCATTCAACTGGATATTCTGTATAATTAAAACAAATAGGGAGCGGAGATGATTTAATTGGGAGATAGAAGTGATAACTGTACTGCTGGGCAGAAAAAGAGTAATACCTACGGCTGGTTGGTATGGGGTATTATGGCTGTGGCCTATCTTGTGGTCTTTTTTCACCGCATGGCAGCCGGGGTGGTAAAAGAGGATCTGGTCACTACTTTCAATATTTCCAGCACCACCTTTGCTAATCTGGGTGCTGCTTATTTTTATGCTTATATGCTGATGCAGTTTCCTACAGGTATACTGGCAGATACCTGGGGAGCCCGGAAAACTGTGACCACAGGAATGCTTTTAGCTGGAGTAGGTTCTCTTGTATTTGGTTATGCCCCCTCTGTAGGGTGGGCGTTTTTTGGCAGGCTGCTGGTAGGGATCGGAGTATCTGTTGTTTTTGTCTGTATTCTAAAGATTCTGGACCAGTGGTTCCGGCCGCAGCAGTTCAGCACCATGTCCGGTGTTACATCTTTTATTGGTAATCTGGGCGGCCTGTTGGCACAGACACCTCTGGTGTTCATGGTTGCTGTGTTAACCTGGAGGCATACCTTTGCTGTGATCGGTGCTGGTTCACTTCTCATTGCTGTTCTCTGCTACCTGATTATTCGCAACACTCCCAGGGAGATGTCCGCGGCAGCTGCTGCTCCCATGAAAACCAAGCAGGTTCCTTTTTACAGGTCTTTAGTGGCAGTACTGACCAACCCACACACCTGGCCGGGTTTTTTCCTTTTCGCCGGATTTTTCGGTGCCTATATCGCTTTCTCAGGGACCTGGGGAGTTTCCTATATGATGGATGTTTACGGCCTCTCCAAAAGTGCAGCAGCCAATTATCCCATGATGGCTACACTGGGGTTGATGCTGGGGAGTATTGCCATCGGGTGGATTTCGGACAGGATCAAACAGCGCAAAAAACCGATGATCTGTTTTGGGCTCTGCTATCTGGCCACCTGGGCTGTACTGATTTTTATAGGAGGAGGCAGGCCTCCGATAGGTATTCTCTACCCGCTCTTTTTCCTGATGGGTTTTAGTTGTGCCACTTTTATTCTGTCTTTTGCTGTGGCCAAGGAGGTTAACCCACCACAGCTGGCAGGGGTGTCAACTTCTATTGTTAATACAGGTGGGTTTTTAGGGGCGGCTGTCCTGCCTATTTTTATGGGGATCTATTTTGATCGATTTGGTGGGGTATTAACAACTGCTGTTCTTTACCGCAACAGTTTTTTGATCCTCTTTGCAGCAATTATCATTGCAGTGATCGCTATATTATTGGTTAAAGAAACAGGGTGTGTTAATGTGTGGAAAAAAGGTAATACCCTTGACAGATAGCTGTTTTTTTTGTATCCTGTAGTGCACAGCAGGGTAATGCAAAAGCTGTGAACAGTTTCTTTGCTTGTGTCTTAAAACATGTTATAATACATTAGACGCGGAGAGATGGCTGAGCTGGTCGAAGGCGCTCGACTGGAAATCGAGTAGGCGGGGCTAAACCTCGCCTCGTGGGTTCGAATCCCACTCTCTCCGCCATTTTCATCTGCGCCCATAGCTCAATTGGATAGAGCGACAGACTTCGGATCTGTAGGTTGGGGGTTCAACTCCCTCTGGGCGCGCCAGAAAAAAGAATAAGTTTTGGTCGTGCTAGATGGGGAGGTAGCGGTTCCCTGTAACCCGCAGTCCGCTAAAGCGGGGTCGAATTCCTGCCCGAGGGTTTGCCTTGTGGGGCTGCCCGGTGTAAGTGGTGTAGACGTTTGGGTCCCGCGCAGCAGGAACCCACGAACTCCGTCAGGTCCGGAAGGAAGCAGCGGTAAGAGGTGATCTCCTGGGTGCCGCGGGGGTGCCTGAATTGAGCTAACTGTACCGGTAACGCCTGGAAGGTATTATTCAGAGGCAGGTGCACGGCCTTAAATTTTAGTGGTTGGTAGTTAGTAGTTGGTCGTTAGAAGGTTCACTCCTTTGCTCTGTTTGAGAATAGGTAGGGAGTGAACTTTTTTACTAACAACCAATGCCCAACGGCCCCAACGACTGATGACCTGACTTTTACACTAAATCTGCAGATAAAAGGCCGCAACCCCTTGGTACACGTGGGATAGCGGTTTTTTGGTTTTGTCACAAATATGTAGTGTAAAACCTCATTTTTTGACTTGTCCTAAAATTTTCTTAATATCCCCAAGGCGGAGTCTTTTATTAGTGAAATCAATTCCTAACGCATCCCCAATAGCATCGGAAATCTCACTTCTGTAATCGAATAAGTAAATATTCTCATGCTCATTGGAACAGGAAATTCTGTTGAGACATTTAACGATCTTTTCAGCAGAGTAAAGCTTGCCGGTTTTCTTTTGAATGATCCGCATAATAGTAAGAGCTATGAAATGAGAGCAATAGTTTGGGACTGAGCCTTCTTTTTACCAACAACTAACGACCAATGACCAACTGCCCCAACGACCAACTTACTTGCTATTTAGAGGCAGTTATAATATATTTAATTTGTATCATCAGGGGGTTATTGGTATGGAACAGGTGGCTTTATACAGGGAATGGCGGCCTCAGGTTTTCCATGATGTTGTTGGACAGGGGCATGTCTGCCGTACTCTACAGAATGCTGTTATGATGGGCCGTATAGCTCATGCCTATCTTTTTTGTGGGCCACGGGGAACCGGAAAGACCAGTACTGCCCGCATTCTGGCCAAGGCCATGAACTGCTCTCATTTTAAGGATGGTGAGCCCTGCAACACCTGCCCTTCCTGCCAGAGTATCACTAAAGGCATTTCCCTCAATGTTATCGAGATGGATGCTGCCTCCCATAGGGGAATTGAGGAGATCCGTGATCTCAAACAGAAGGTGGGTATGACCCCAAGTGGGGGGAATTATAAGGTTTATATCATTGATGAGGTCCATATGCTTACCGGTGAGGCTTTTAATGCACTGCTCAAGACCCTAGAGGAACCACCTGCTCACGCTGTTTTTATTCTTGCTACAACAGAGGCGCACAAGGTTCCTTTGACTATCCTTTCCCGCTGTCAGCGCTTTGACTTCAGGCGGCTGAGTCGTTCTTCCATTAAGAATCACCTGGCACAGGTGGCAGAGGCAAAAAATTGGTCAGTGGATGATGATGCCCTGGAGTTAATCAGCCGCCAGGCGGGTGGCGCTCTGCGTGATGCTCTAGGGCTGCTTGATCAGGCGGCAAGTTTCACCAGGGGGAAGATCCAGAGCAAAGATATTGAGCTTTTAACCGGAGCCCTGGGGCAGGATGAGTTAAAGGCAATTATATCGGCAGCAGCCCAAGGTGATGTACCCACAGTTCTTATGCGGTTAGATACCCTTTTTGAGCGGGGTTGTGACCCGCGGCAGGTGCTGCTGCAGTTGGTGGATTATGTGCGGGATCTGCTCTTTCATCAAGACACAGGCAGCAAAGAGCAAAGATTTTACGCCCACTTCCTGCGGGGAATAGCTTTGGCTGAGGGGGAGATGAAGGGTAACTTCAGGCCTGATCTTGTACTGGAGCTTGCTCTTCTGCGCATAGCAGGTGCAGTTTCACCAGCTGATTGCCAGGAGAAAGGCAATCCAGAACAGGAGAGGGAAAGGGATGAAACAGAACCGGCCGTTCGGGAACAAACCACAAATATTCAGGCGGCAAATGTGGTACAACAGGGTGGACAATTAAATAAGCCTACGGTCAGTGCGGATAAGTTGAGGGCGGATAATAGTGTGTCAAAAATTATTAAATCAGATCAGGAGTCAGAACTTGATCTTACAGAGCTTAAGAACTTTTTAATCAATAGTTCAGGCAAACATCCGCTTCTTGCCTCAGTTCTTCCCAAATGCAAGTTGGCAAAAGAGGGGGATAGGCTGCTGCTGGTGGCACCCTCATTTTATTGTGATTTGATCAGGCCGGGTAAGGAAACCTTTGCCTTGTTAAAGGATAAGGTGCGGGAATATGGTTGTTCGTTGAGTTTGGAATTGGTAGTTGAGGGGGAAAACAGGTCGTCCCCTCAAAAATTTCAGGGGAAAACTCAGGTGAAACCTCAGGAGAAAATACAGGAGAAATCTCAGGAGAGTAACTCTGAGTTATTGAATCTGGCATTAACTTTATTTGATGCCAGGGTGATTAAAAAGATTTAGAGGAGGTTTGCGAATATGGGCTTTGGAAATATGCAGAAGATGATGAAACAGGTTCAAAAGATGCAGAAGGAGATGGCCCGGGTACAGGAAGAACTGGGTGAGGTCACTGTAGAAGCCAGTGCCGGAGGCGGTGCGGTGAAGGTTGTGGCTAACTGCCATCAGGAACTGCAGGAGGTGCATATTGATCCTGCAGCCATTGATCCTGATGACCCTACACTGTTGGATGACCTGGTATTGACCGCAGTCAATGAAGCTTTAAAGAAATCCCGGGAGAAGGCAGCAGAGGAAATGGAAAAGGTAACGGGCGGTATGAAGATCCCGGGGCTTTTTTAGGGAATCGCAGGTGATGGGTTTTGCATCTTTATCCTAGCTCATTGGCAGCATTAATTGAAGCCCTGCGCAAGCTGCCTGGTATTGGGCCAAAGACCGCTCAGCGGCTGGCTTTATATCTCCTGCATGCACCAACAGGGGAGGCGGAAGGGCTGGCTCAGGCCATCATTGATGCCAGGGAAAAGATTTTTTTCTGCTCTGTCTGCGGAAACCTTACAGATGCAGACCCCTGTGAATTATGCCGGGATGAAAAACGGGATAGGTCAGTAATTTGTGTGGTTGAATGGCCGAGCGATATTATCGCATTTGAGCGCACCGGCGAGTTTGCCGGGGTGTATCATGTGCTTCATGGGGTTCTTTCTCCCATGGATGGCATCGGACCCGATGATCTCAAGATTGCGGAGCTCCTACAGCGTGTTGCAAAGGGGGATACCCAGGAGGTGATCCTGGCAACCAACCCCAATGTTGAGGGTGAGGCTACTTCTCTTTATCTTGCTCAACTGCTGAGACCCCTGGTTCCGAGGGTCACAAGGATTGCCCACGGACTGCCTGTGGGAGGAGATTTGGAGTTTGCTGATAGCGCAACTTTGAGCAGGTCGCTATTGGGAAGACAGATATTATAGTATTTTAATAATTACCTCTTTTTGGGCAAGTTTATGGGTTATCTCTCATAGACTATAGTGAAAGATCCTAACATTCTGCCCAGGGAGGTATTTTTCCATGACTGGTTGGCTGGCAAACCACACCCGAAACTTGAGCAGGTTTTTTCGCTGTGAGGACCGGAATGAATTTAATGACGACAATATAGCTTTGGCTGAAGCCCACCGAGAATGGCTGGCAGCGCGGGATTTCTTTGAACAGGCAACAGACCCCGATCTGATAGAGTATGCTATCCTTTCCCTTAAAGCCGCGGAAAAACGCTATGTGTATCTGTGGAAGAGGATGCGGGAAAAGGATTACGAGGGGAAATAGATGGCCGGTACGATTCTTGGGGTGCTGTTCGGCCTCTTTTTGTTGTTTTTGGTGGGACAGGCATTTTGGAAACCTATTCGGTTTCTTTTCTCTATATTAGCGCGTGTTATTCTGGGAGGAACCTTGCTTTTTTTTGTTAATTTTTGCGCAGGACCGCTGGGTTTTACTCTAGGTATCAATCCCGCCAGCCTCTTAACTGTGGGGCTGTTGGGTTTACCGGGTTTGGTGCTGCTTGCTGCTCTAAAATTTTTGGTAGGATAAAATGTGTAAGTTCTTGACCTCTTTCCCTGCTTAGGCATATAATCATGTTATATATTCCGGAAGTAGCATTTTTTATTAAACGGAGCACCAACGGTGCTCCTCAAATTTAGGGGTAATGCATATGAACCCGGAAGATTTCCCGACACGTGTGCTTGAGGCGTATATCGGTGAGTATGCCAGCGGGAAAAGTGAAAACGCTGTTAACCGTGCCCTAAAGCTTGCTCATTTAGGGCGCAAGGTAACCCTGGTGGACCTGGATCTGGTAGAGCCCTGTTATACCTTAAGGCCATTGAAGCGGAAGCTGGAGGAACAGGGTGTAACTGTGCTGGCTTGGGATACCAGGGAGATGATCGGCCTGGGGGAAACAGGCAATTTATTAAAGCCGGAGGTCCGTTTTTGCTTGCGGCATTCTGGTGATGTGATCCTTGATATTGGATATGGTGCTTCCGGTGTCCAGGTGCTCAATTTAGTGGAGGGGGCAGCAGAGGATCAGGATCTGAAGGTTTATGCGGTAATCAATATTGCCAGGCCCCTAACCGCCACTGTTCCCGATATAGTTGATCATGTGCGGTCTTTAGTAAGGGTTGATGGATTGATTAACAACTCCCACCTGGGAGAGGATACAGATCTGGATTTTATCAAACAGGGTGCTCTGATTGTTAAGGAAGCTGCAGCTGTTCTTAGGCTGCCTGTGGTGGCCACATCAGTTATGGAACAGCTAGCGCCAGCGGTTGGTACAACTGATTGGTATGGGCATCAGGTGCGTGTGATCAGAAGGTATTTACCTCAGGCCTTTTGGTAATGGTAGATGCTGTTTATTTTTATTTTCTGAGGTTTTTGAGAACAATAATAGGGGGTGTTATTGAAGTGGGTGTAATTGAAGGAGAGAAAAAGGCTTTTATGACCGGCAATGAAGCTGTGGCCTGGGCTGCTCTTGCTGCCGGAGCGGAGATTATGTATGGCTATCCGATCACTCCGCAGAATGAGGTAATGCAGTATTGGACACGACTAGCCCCGAAACATGAAAGGAGATTCCTGCAGACAGAGGATGAGCTGTCCGCCGGATTCACCACTATAGGAGGGGTATTAGCCGGAAAGAGGGCATTTACAGCCACTGCGGGGCCGGGCAATGTGCTGATGCAGGAGCCAATGTCTATGGCAGAAGCCATGCGCATTCCAACAGTTGTTGTGGTGCAGCAGCGGGGAGGCCCTTCAACCGCTACAGTGATCTATTCTCAGCAGGAGGTTACCCTGACCTGTTTTGGCGGCAATGGAGAGGGATTGCGGGTGGTGTATTCCACATC
>CAZZEY010000015.1:7318-13010 GCA_964653445.1 uncultured Syntrophaceticus sp.
ATGGTTGTGGAATCAGCCTATGGCCAACTGCTGAAAATCGTCAAGGACAACCTCTATGGCATGGATGTGCCGATTCGCACACACCTGCGTCCTGGTGTTGGTGTTACACCTGAAGAGGTTGTATCTGACCTGCGAACGACATTAGAGGGAAGGGAGGACTAGAGATGGATATACAGCCAAAAATGCCGAAAAGCTGGAATCCAGCAACCAAACCCCATAAGTTCTGCCCCGGGTGTGGACATGGCCTGATCTTAAAAGCACTAGGACAGGTAATTGATGAATTGGGGATCCAGGATCGGGTAGTGTTTGGGTGTGATATCGGATGCTCCCTCCTATCCTGGGATTTTTTTAATGTGGATACAGTACAGACACACCATGGGAGGACAACCCCTGTGATGGTGGGTATTAAAAAAGCAAACCCCGATAAGATCGTTATTGCCTATATGGGTGATGGTGGGGGATATGCTATCGGGTCACAGCACCTGGTCAATGCAGCTACCAGAGATGATAAAATAACAGTGCTTTTGGTCAACAACACTGTCTACGCTATGACCGGTGGACAGATGGCACCTACTACTATGCCCGGCCAGAAGACAGAAACCACTCCTTTTGGCAGGGATGTATATCAGGCTGGCTATCCCATGATGGGGCCTGAGATGGTATCAGCCATAACCCAGGAGGGGGCTTATGTTGCCCGAGGGAGTGTGGCCAGATTCAGGAAGCTGAAAGAATATATCAGGAAAGCTTTAGAGAATCAGATGGCTATGAGAGGTTTTTCCTTTGTAGAAGCCCTATCAACCTGCCCCACCAACTGGCGCACCAATGCCGAAAAAACATGGGAGTTTGTCGAGAAAAAAATGACACAACAGTATCCTCTCGGCGAACTAAAAGTCCCTGTGGTCAAGGAGGGATAAAGAATGGGTGAAGCTGTTAAAATAGCTCTTGCAGGTGAGGGGGGCCAGGGTGTGCAGTCAGTGGCTATGATCCTGACCGAGGCTGCAGCCATGGATGGAAAAGAGTTTCTTTATATCCCCAACTTTGGTGTAGAACAGAGGGGTGGGGTATCTATTGCCTTTGTCCAGATCGGTAAAGAAAAGATCGGTGCACCAAAGTTTAAAACCGGTGATATTGTGATCGCACTCAGCGACCGGGCTGTCCGCAGGATGGGTATGCATGTGGGCAATGAGACTTTGTTTATCTATGATGCCAGTATCAAAGGGGTTGAGGATGACCTACCGAAAGATGCTAAGAAAGTTATGGCAATTCCGGCCCTAAAAACAGCAAATGAAGAACTACACCCGCGGGTATTTAATGTATTGATCATGGGCGCGGTGATTGGAGTCACTAAGGTTGTTGCCTTAGAAAAAGTAAAGGAAGCCATTGAGCATAAGCTCGGCTATAAATTCGAACAAAACCCCGAACTTCGGGAGATGAATTTCAAGGCATTGGAGAGGGGTTACCAAATGGTGACAGAAATGGGGGTGGCCTGAGCATGGAGAAGGCCGCATTAAAAGCTATCAGCAAAGAAGTACAAAAAGGAAAAGCAGTATTCAGTATTTTCCCTGGTTTATGCAAGGGATGCGGGCTCTGCCGGGAGAAATGCCCGGAAGAAGCTTTGAGTTGGTCCGAGGAACTAGGTGTCTACGGAACCCCAACAGTGGTTCCAGATCCGGAAAAGTGTAAGGGGTGCCGCATCTGTGAACAGGTATGCCCGGACTGTGCCATTGCCATTATCCGGAAGTCCAGGGAAGAAAAATAGAATAATCAGTCAATAAAAATATAAAAAACCGGCTGTTTTGCAGTCGGTTTTTTTGTTAATAGGATCAATTTGGGGGACATAGTTGGGAGTTGGGAGGTGTTGAGCAACTGCTGTAATATGTCAGTTATTAATAGGACAATTGTCGCATTTTAATAGAAAAAGAAGGTAAAGCAGGAAATATGTCGTATTTATAGGATATTATTTGGTACAGGGGGGGCCTAGTGAAAATTATGATTGTGGATGATGCAGCTTTTATGCGATTAACTCTTGAATCCTTCCAGCCGACTCCCTCTATGATCACTTGCACACATGATCAATTGGAAATTGTTCATTTACGTGGTGAACTTCTTCCAGTACTTTGTCTTCATCAGCTTTATCATATTGAAAACAGTTGCGATAACCTGACCGAGGGGATACTCATCGCTGTTCAGCACAATGATCGGGAGTACTGCCTTTTTGTGGATGAATTAATGGGGCAGCGGCAGATTGTTATTAAGGGGCTTCCCGGTTATCTGAAACATGTGCGAGGGATCTCAGGTTGCGCCATTTTAAGTGACGGTGATGTCTGTTTGATTTTGGATATCGCTGATCTGTTTGATATATCACAAAGCCGCCTTAGCATATGAATTTGAAAAATTCCAGGAGGAGAAAAAGATGTTGAGTGATAACGAAATGCTGGATAAGGAGCTATTGGATGAAGAGGATGAAGAAGACACACAGCAGGATAAGTTTCTGACTTTTTTGATTGACAGGGAAGAGTACGGGATCGGTATCAGGTATGTTACGGAAATTATCGGGCTCCAAAATATCACAGCTGTCCCGGATGTGCCTAATTTCATCAGAGGGGTTATTAACCTGAGGGGGAAAGTAATTCCTGTGATGGATGTTCGCCTGCGTTTTGGTCTGGAAGAGAGAGAATACGATGAACGCACTTGTATAATTGTAATCAATGTTGATGAACAGGTGGTAGGGTTGATTGTTGACCGAGTATCTGAGGTATTAGGCATCCCTGAGGGGGACATAGAGCTTCCGCAAAAACTGCGCAGTGGTAATAGAGGAAGTTTTCTAATGGGTATGGGGAAGGTTGATGATGGGGTCAAAATTCTGTTAGATGCACACAAACTATTACATGATGAGGAGGAGAATTAAATGGAAGGCACTACTACCGAATTAACCGCCGGACAGGTTAGAGAAAGTGTTAACAGAAAAATGGACTTCAAAGTACTGGATTTTGTTTGTGTTCCCATTATTATTTTAGATGATGTTAAGAAAGTTATTTATGCTAATCAACCATTTGCCGACTTATTGAAGATCAATCGGTCACAAATTGTGGGCAAATTACTTTCTTCCCTGGTGCAATATAATGAGCATGATATTGTAAGGAAAACAGAGGGTGAATATACTTGCTTGGAGCTTTGGGCAGAATTGGGGGGAGAAAAGCATTATTTGGAAATCAGAGAACAAGACATTGTTGATGTCCAGGGGAAAGTAAAAGGCCATCTTCAAGTGATAATAGATTCTACGGACCAAAAGAAGGCGTTGTTTGAAATTAATGATCTGTTGAATAAGGCTAAAGCAGGGGATTTAAACTCCAGAATTGAGCTAAATGTAAAAGGTGATTATAAAGAACTGGTCAGCAGTTTCAACCAATTGCTTGATGCTGTGATCAAACCGATCAAAGAAGCCCAGCAGGTTTTGCTAGAACTTGCAAAAGGGAACCTCAGCGTTCGGGTTGGAAGGTGATTATGCTGTAATCAAAAGGGCTCTTAATGAAACCCTGGATGCGTTACAGAGATATATTGGGGAAATCGGTATTGTCCTGGATGAGATGGCGGAGAGGAAAAATCTGGATGTGGAAATTACCAGTGACTTTAGTGGTGATTTCGATGCCATAAAAGATGATGTCAACAATTTTGCCAAACAATTGAACAGTTTGTTTTCAGAGATTAATTCAGCTGCGGGACAGGTAGCGGTAGGTTCCCAGCAGGTGTCTGAGGCAAGCCAAAACCTAGCGCAGGGTGCTGCAGAAGCGGCTAGTTCACTAGAGGAGATTGCCTCAGCAGTTCAGCAGCTTCACTCCCAAACGGAGATTAATGCGGAAAATGCAGCAAAAGCTGAGCAATTGGCTGTACAGGCACGGGAAGCAGCCGAAATAGGTGATAAGAAAATGGAGGAAATGGGTGAAGCCATGGGTGAGATCAGTGAATCATCCAACAATATTTCCAAAATCATAAAGGCTATCGATGATATTGCTTTTCAGACAAATATTCTTGCTTTAAATGCAGCTGTGGAGGCTGCCCGTGCAGGAAAGCATGGTAAGGGTTTCACAGTGGTAGCAGAAGAGGTGAGAAGTTTAGCCCAGCGCAGTGCTGCTGCAGCCAAAGAAACCGCAGAAATGATCGAAGAATCGATCAAAAAGGCAGAGAAAGGCACCAAAATCGCCAAAGAAACAGAAGAGGCACTAGAGGGTATTACAGCAGGAGCAGCCCAAGTTGCGGAACTGGTGGAGGAGATCAGCTCTGCTTCCAAAGAACAAGCCCAAGGGATTGGTGAGATCAGTCAGGCTGTTTCACAGTTGGATCAGGTGACACAGGAGGTTTCAGCCAGTTCTGAGCAATCTGCGGCTGCCAGTGAGGAACTCTCGGGGCAGGCCAAACAACTGCGGGAAATGCTTGGTCGTTATAAGCTGCGTCAAGAGGTTATAGATTCTAATGCAGCTCTGCCTCAGGGGATAACTCCCGAAATAATCCAGATGCTTAAGAAAATGATGGCACAACAGGAGGGGGAGAGGGAGAAAGGTTTCCGCGCCGCTAAGCTTGACAGAGGTGATGATTTGGCGGGGTTGGATAATGAGGACTTTGGCCGATTTTAAACTTCTATGACAAGCTGTTATTGAAAAAGGTGACAATCATGGAATTGAGTACCCGAGAGTTTAACCTGATAAAAAATTTGATCCAGCAGGAGTTTGGTATCCACCTGGGAGACCATAAAAAAGCCCTGGTTTTCCAGCGTTTGCAAAATGAGTTATGGAACCGCGGTTTCTCAAGTTTTGGGGATTATTATGACTATGTGATCCGGGATTCCAGTGGACGGGCTCTGCACACTCTTGGTGACCTGATTTCCACAAATCACACCTATTTTTTCCGGGAGAAGGCACATTTCGATTATTTAAAAAACTGTGCTTTACCAAGGTTGGTTGCTGCTCTCAAGAAGAGAGGGGAAAGAGAACTCAGAATCTGGTGTGCCGGGTGTTCATCAGGTGAGGAGCCATACAGCATGGCGATGATTATAAGTGAATATAATAAAGAACACTCACCCGGTATCGACTTTTATATCCTGGCTACAGATATTGCGGTATCCGCCCTTAAAAAAGCTGCAACAGGTATTTACGCTAAAGACCAAATCTCTCGGGTACCTCCTCTCTATAAGCTGCGCTACTTTGAGAAAATGAACAATGGCACCTGGATGGTGAATCAAAAGATTAGAAAGATGATACTTTTCCGCCGCTTAAACCTGATGCGGCGGAAATACCCATTTAAAAAGCGTTTTCAGGTGATCTTCTGCCGTAATGTGATGATTTATTTCGATGAAGCTGTCAAAAACCAACTGGTTGAGCGTTTATATCATAATCTGGAACCCGATGGGTATTTTTTTATCGGCCATTCAGAGACCCTGGACAGGTCAACTGGTCTGTATCGGTTTGTGCAGCCTGCTGTTTATCAAAGGGTCAGCCTCCCATCTTCGTGAAGAGACGCTATAGAAGTTTTTTGTAAGGATTTAACTAATTTTATCATATAACAGATAAAAAAACCAACAATGATTATTTCTAATAAATTTTACCTTATATAGGAGGATTTTTGGCAAAAATCACGAATATATCCAATGTCAGGACCTAAATCTTAGGAGGTGGGTCTTTAGGTTAAGCTTCGGGGG
>CAZZEY010000016.1:0-12887 GCA_964653445.1 uncultured Syntrophaceticus sp.
CATGGTGACACTCAGCATTTCATTTATTATTCCGCTGATTTCCGCATTGGGGGCATACTTGTCTGTTAAAATCAAATAAATCATTTCTCTTAAGACCCATGAGAAAGCGCCCCCTTTCAAGGGTGGTGTGAAATACTTACGATGATTTCTACTTCATGATCATATTCTTCCCTGTTGACAGAATGATACTCCAAATGCTGCTGTGTTTCTTAAAGATATCCTCCAGGGCATGAAGAAGCCTGTCCAACTGTTCCCGGGACACAATCAATGGTGGTTCCAGCCGGATGACATTGGGGTTATTTAGGGTATAAGCTGTAATAATATGATACTTATTCATTAACTCCCCAGCCACCAGTGCAGCGAGATATTCCTCCACCATTTTGTTGAGTCTGCCGCCGCTGAGCTTATTGATGAAACCCCCAGACATCTGTTTGAACTCAATTCCAATCAGCAGTCCCCTTCCCCTCACCTCTTTAATCAAAGAGGGGTATTTTTCCTGGAGGTCTTTTAATCCCTGAAGCAGATAAGCACCTTTACCCCGTGCCTCTTCTGCCAAATTTTCTTTTATCATAACTTCAATGGCGGCTATCCCTGCAGCACAAGCGCGGGCATTTCCCCCAAAAGTAGAGGTGTGGAGTGTGCATTTTTCCATTCCACCAAAGGCTTTATCCCAAATCTCTTCGGTTGTGATAAAGGCTGAGATTGGAACAGTTCCACCCCCTAGGGATTTGCCCAAACACATAATATCAGGTATAACTCCATCCCGCTGACAGGCGAAATTGGTGCCTGTACGTGCAAACCCTGTCTGGATCTCATCAAAAATTAATAGGGCTTCATACTGATTACACAGTTCCTGTACCCTGTTTAAATATCCTTCCTTTGGTACATTAACTCCACCCTCACCTTGTATAGGTTCAATAATAAAAGCTGCTATATCTTTATCTTTCAATTTTGCTTCCAGAGCATCTGCTTCTCCAAAAGGAACTGATTCACATCCGGGAACAAGTGGTTTAAAGGGATCCTGGTATTTACTCTTTCCTGTGACCGATAAAGCACCCATGGTTTTGCCGTGAAAAGAGCCATCACAATAAATGATTTTGTGCTTTTTGGTTGCTGCCTTTGCCAGCTTAAGAGCTCCTTCAACAGCTTCTGCACCACTGTTGCCAAAAAACGTCCTGCATAGTCCGTCTGGAGTAATTTGGGCTAGGTTATAAGCCAGAGCTGCATAAAGTGTACCCAATGAAGCCTGCAGTAAATTGGGCAGTTCCGCTGCCTGCTCTACTGCTTCAGCTATATAGGGGTGATTATGTCCGAAATTAAGAGCACCATAACCTCCTAAGAAGTCCAGGTATTCATTACCTTCATCATCCCAAACAGATACCCCTTTAGCCCGCACGAATTTCTTATCAAAATTTATCAAACCCATCATTGTTGCCAGCCCAGGATTGGCATAATTCTTATAAAGTTCGCGGATATCCCCGCGGCTCAACTGCAAGGCATCCTGTATACTGAGAAGTTCATCCCGCGTTTTCACAAATTGTCTCCTCCTCAATGACATTTATAGTATCTATTCTACAATAAAATCTCCAGATGGTTTTCACCAGATGACATATTCATTGATCGAGGTGAAATAAAATCCTGTTTAGACAACGTTTTCTCCTGTTATATCTTCCCAGAATCTCCGGTATAAATCAAGCTGTGGGCTGTAATAGTCCACAAATCGGAGAAGATCATCCTTCTCTCTCACTGTATCGGTTTTGTAATCTACAATAACCCATCCCTCTTCCTCCAGGAAAACCAGGTCTATCACACCTGAAACCAGTGTCTCCTTTTGTGAGTCCGAACCTGATTCCTTTTGGGTAAAAGGAACCTCTACATATCTCTTACCGCTTTTTAAAACTCTTTCCCAAAATGAGGATTTCATAATACCGCAGACATACTCCATTACTATCTCTTTCTCCTGGGGAATCCTGCCTTCCTCAGCCAAAACATTTTCTATCAGTATATCCAGGTTAACCTGTTCTTCTTTAATAGAAGATTCAAGCACTCGGTGAATCACCCTTCCCCATGATAAGCCACGCCCGGTATCTGATCTTTTCGGGAATTCCTTGCCTTTCTTTGCTATTGCTGTTACAGCTTGAGTTTGATAGCTGGACTGCTTGATAGTGCTGTCTTCAGTTAAGAAGCGGCTCCTGGCATGCTCCAGTTGACTGAGCTGTATAGATGACTCTTTTTTTGTCAAACTCATCATATCACTGCTGTCACTTTCATCAATTACCAGTGCATCAGATAGGTGTCCATGAAACAAACTCCAGGGGCTGGCTGTGGGTTTTCCCGGGTATGTACTCACCACCAGTAAATTTTTTGCCCTGGTAGCAGCCACATAGAGCAGTCTATTTTCCTCTGCATTGAGGTAATCTTCTTCCACCTGGCAGTATTTATCCCAATTGAGGGGTTGGCCGATGATTTCACTTTTGTACTGTTTTTTCTTTTCAATGAGAAAATACCCGCAGGGTTTATCCCCTGCCCTGCTGATATGCAGAGCAGGAGTAGAACTTACGTTTTTAATCGGGTTGGCCAGGATAACAACAGGGGCTTCCAGCCCTTTGGCCTTATGCAAATTCATCAGCCTAACAACATTCTCATCCCCAGGGTAAAGATCGATTTCTTCTTCTATACCTGTTTCCACCAACATTTCTAAATACGAAACCAGTTCACAAAAAGCGGCTGTTCCCTGGCACTCAGCGGAAGAAAGCAGTTCCAGAGACTGCATCAGATATCCAGCCCGGGCATTTCCCTGCTCCCCGGCAGCTGTATAAGGGATAATCCCTAGATCAGTTATTATTTTTACAGCTGCAGCACTTGCCGGAAGCTGCTGTATCCAACTTCTGTATCTGCGTAAACGCTCAAAAGAACCATAAATCATTTCTCTGCTCTCAGCATCAAGGGTATCTGGAATAAAGGCATCAATATGAAAAGAGCCGCCTGCGTTTTTGTACTTCCATAAGACATTATCACTCACCCCAAACAGCTCACCCCGCAGCACCGCTAGCAGGTGTACTGGATCCCCAGGGTCAAGAATGGCATGAAAAACGTTTAATAGGTCCCTTATCTCTTGTGAACCAGAGAAACCGCTGCCCCCTGCTATTTGAAAGGGGATTTTTCTCTCTTCCAATGCTTTAGCATATACATCCATAGAATCCTTATAGCGCAGCAGAATCATAAAATCTCCCGGCTGCGGCATTTCAGTCAGACCCATCTTTTTCTCTTCAGGAGTTCTGGATAGTTTATAACCACCGACAAGCCCCCTTTGAATAAAGCGGGCGATCTGCCCAGCATCCATCTCAATGATTTTGCTCTTCTTATTACCTTTAACTTTTGGTATTGTGAACATACTCACCCCAGCAGCACAATCTTCACCATCATCACGCACAGTATTGAGTGGTGCAAAGGCCGCCTGGCAGTTGTTGGCTACCTCCGGAAAAACACCCTTAAAAACACTATTAACCCAATCACCAACAGCCTGTACAGATCGGAAATTGGTGGTCAGGGTTAGGACCCGTCCCCCGCTTTTCTCCAGCAGTTCTTTCACCTCATTGTAAATATCTATATCTGCCCGCCGAAAACGGTAGATAGACTGCTTGGGGTCACCCACCACAAAAAGAGAACCTGGTATTGGCCTCAAATTATACCAATCCTTTTCACTCAGGTCCTCTCCGGTCAGATAAAACATGATCTCCGCCTGAATAGGATCAGTATCCTGAAATTCATCAACCAGAAGGTGGGTATACCTTTTCTGGAAATAGCCGCGCACCTCAGGGTTTTCCTTGAGAAGTGAGGCTGTTAGCATCAGGAGGTCCTGGAAGTTGAGTTTTGATTTTTCAGCCTTGATGTCCTGGTAATCTTTAACTGCCGGCAGTACAAAACTTACCAAAAGGTAATGGCAGTATTCTCTCCACTGCCTCAGAGCAGGCAGCAGGTAACTGTCCTTAAAATCTTCAAATACAGCCAAAACACTTTTTGCAAGCTCCTTATCATCCCAGCGATTCTGTGTAATATCCGGTTTTCTGTCCAGTTCGTTAAGGAGGCGCACAAGCTGCAGAGGGTCATTGAGATCAAAAACCCTGCGGTGTCTGCTGCCTTTCCTGATCAATTCCTGAAGGCTATCCCATCCTTTAGGAGGGACTTGAGCGGGAAGTGCAGCTTCAGCCCAGTCCAAAAATTGGTACAGCTTATCCCTCACTTGGGATAGATCTGGTACAGGCAATTCTTCCCGCACAATATCAACATCAGGGTACTCAAGCAGTGTTTCGTAAAAACCAAAAAGATCCCCGGGCTCACATCCGATCCGTTTTAATTCAGCCAAAGCCTCGGGTTTGTACAGTTGAACCTCAAGGAGATACTCTTCCCAGGCTCTTCTCTTTAACAAGGTATCATCAAAATCTTCCAATTCTTCAAAAGAAGGGTCAACCCCAGCCTCCACTGGCCTTTCTCTGAGCAGTGCAGCACAAAAGGAGTGAACTGTACCTAAAAAACAGCGCTCCAGTTTACCCAAAGCCTGATTCAGCCGTTCCCTTTTCACCGGGTCTGTCTCTTCAGCTAATGATTCTTCCAGTGCCAGCTGAAATCTTCCTTTTAATTCTGCAGCTGCCTTGCGAGTAAAAGTGATGGCTGCCATAGTGTCTACCTGACATCTGCCCTCTTTAACCAAGGCGACCATGCGCTGAACAAGGCTGCTGGTTTTTCCAGAACCTGCACCCGCTTCTACCAGAAGACATCTATCCAAATCATTGATAATATCCTGGCGTGCTTTTTCATCCTTTAAGGGTTTACACATATTCCTGCAGCCTCCTCCATGGATCCAGTTGGTGTGCACTGGTGTTGGCAAACATCTCCTTTGCCCGCAGCACTGCTGTCTCCTTACCACAGACCAGCTGATAATCACAGTAACGGCATTTCAAACCCTCATGGGATGCAACAAATGTGCCGTTCTCAAGGATTTCCAATAGTGTGTTGAGAAGCCCTACCAGCATCTTCTGTTTCCCTGCCGGACGAACCACCTGTTTCCCTTCACCCCTGATAGAAGGAAAAAGATAGCCAGCGTATTTTACCATGGGTGATGTATCAGGCAGGACTTTTTTCAGGATTTCTTCTGCAGCAATGGCATAGAGAGCATGTTGTATCTGGCGTCCTTGATTAAAATACAGCTGCTCCCCATAATCTCTGGCACTTCCGGTTTTATAATCCCAAACACAGTAAATCCCCTGTTCAAGCTGGTCAATTCTGTCTATTTTACCTCTAAAAAGGAAAGAACGCCCCTGCCCCAAATCTACCGAGATAGGCTCGGCCAGACCACACCCTGCCTTGGCCACTTCCTCAGCCCCCAGTCCAAAAGGAACTTCAAAAAATAGAGGGACCGAATCCCGATGTGCCTCTGTAACCAGGAAAATTGTACAGCAGTCTAAAATCTCATCAACCTCACTTTGAAAAACAAGTTCACTGGGAGGTGGCATCTTCCGTTTATAAATATCGATCAGTTCCTTAGCTAACCTGTGGATCAGGTTCTGTTGCCTTACAACATCTAACAGTTCCCCTTGGTCTTTGACCTGTCTCATAAAGTCACAGAAGATTGTGTGGAGTAAAATCCCCCGTGTTAATGGATCAAGCCACCTTGATGGGTCAAATATGATTTCTTCAGGTGGTCGGACACGCAGTACATATTTGAGGAAATAGGCAAATGGACAACTGGCCAGGTATTCGATTTGGCTGCAGGAAAAAACCTTACTGGATAAGAGATGCTTTCCGTGTAAAGCGCCATCATATTCGGTAGGCTCAGCCTGCTGCCTGGCTTTTATTGCTTTTTGTCCATTGTTGATACCGGTGTAGCAGCTGCCTACCACTGCCCTATCAGACAGTTCACCTGACCTATTTTTGCAAAGCCACCATTCCATCTCATCAAGAGGATTTGTGCCATCATCACTACAGTAGCCCACTGGATCCCCTAAAGTATTGAGGAAATCAGAATAATCAAGGTAAGGAGCATTATTCAACCGACGATAAAACTGCAGCAAAAGGGGTGCAGGAAAGAGTTCCCTGTTATCTACAACATCAAAAGATTGATAGCTTAAAACAAGCTCTCCCCTGCGGGAAGCCAAAGCAGCAGACATATTTAATAGTTTTTCCTTTAATCTGCTGATTCCGAGAGGGAGAGTGCGAGCAATCCTTTCACGCTCAGAGTCGAGGAGAACCGGGTCCTGCCGCAAATTGCCAGGGAAGGAGTTGGCATCCAATCCCACCACATAGGTATATGACCGTCCAGACCAGATTAGATTGCGGTAACTGGTAAGATGCAGTCCTCCCGGTTGAGGACCGGAACCGCCAACCCGCAGGTTTTCTAAAAGATCTGTCAATCTATCTATTGTTTCCTCTAAGCCCATTTCCAGTGCTGAAAGCTGGGCAGTTCTTTCAAGACATGATGTGATAGCAATTAAAGCAGCTTCATCCAGATCATCCCTTATTCTGCATAAAGAGCGCACTATACTTGCCAGTCCGCTGCAGAAATCAGAGAAAAAGACTTTACCCTCATTATCTTCTTTTGGAATCTGTTCGATAAGAAACTGAATTAATGAAGCAATCAAATATGCGTCCTCATTACCTTGAGCTGCAGCTTTTTGTGTAAAGTGCTCAAACAGCTGATAGCGCGCCCTCCCCCAGCCGATTCCGGCCTCTCGCAGCAGACTTACTGCAGTAGAAGCGGGAATCTCTCTTTTCGCCCCAAAAGGCTTGATAACCACATCACCGCTGAGGAACAAGTTATTTAAAACTGCACTATTAAAGTCACTGTTAATCCAGGAGAAAATCCCCTGCATGGTACGCCCTGGTCCAGTCAGGAAAACAGGGATCCCTTCAAAAACACTCAACCCGAATTCAAGTGATTTTGATAGAGAATACATTACAGGTATGTATTCTTCACTGGTGTAGGCCACTGTAACCTGGTCCAGGGGGATCTTTTTGGTATGCAGTTGCCGCAGAACCTCACGCATTTCATTAGTAATACCATAAGCGTGAAAATAACTTACAGCTGTTTCTCCATTAAGGAACTGGGTGTCATTCAATTCCTCTGCTGGCAGAGCAAACAAGTTGTCTTTAGCGAGTGTCCGGATCAGCTCTTCCTCCAGTGGCTTCCATTGAATAAAAGAAGGGACCAGATAGATAACATCATCTTTAATGTTGGATAAGCCTGCAAGCTGGAGAGCAATAGCCAGCAAACCTGAGGAATCCAAACAACTGTGCTCAACTAAATATTGTTCATATTCCTGCAGGATCAGTTTGATGTCCTGTCCCTTTTTTGAACTGACAAAGTCATCAGGCGAAAGGGAGCTGCTGGTCACTTTACACTCTCTCAGTTCCATCAGAGCAGAGGTTAATGCACCTACCAGACCTCGGGTGATCTTCTGGTTGTTAAAATAGCACAGCTTTCCCCGTTCTTGAAGCCTCTGCAGTATCTCTTCCACAACAAACTGAGGTAAATGACCGCTCAGTAATGTGATATCCTTCTCTGCCAGATAGCTGCCTGCAACCCGCAGGGCTAAACCGGTAGGTGTCTCTGGATGCAGATTAATCCAACCGGTACCACAGTGGGCAAGTTCTGTACAAAGTACATGACCGGCCAGATAGCCGGGTACAACAAGTCTTTTTTCCTCTATGCGGTATCTTTCACATACCTCAGCCATCGATGATAGAAGAAGGTTCATCTTATTTTCCTCCCTCCTTCACTGCTCCAAAACTCAAAAATGTAGGGCTTAAAAAAAGACTGGTTTTGGAGTTGCCGCCCTGACGATCAAAACCAAGCTCTTGGAATATTTTTTCGGCCCACTCGGTGATTTCCTTTCCCCGCCTCCAGGAAAAATACTGCTGAATCAGATCATCTCTGATGCACAAAAACGAGCGCACATCCACCGCATGGCCGATAATTTCATAGTAACCGTTATATTGATCAACACCAAGGGAAAGTACTGTATGAAGCATCTCCCCGGTTTTTACAGGCTGTGAGGTAAAATACTTCAACCCGGAACTCAACCTCACCAAACACCAATTGGTGCCGCTTTTCACATCGACTGCATGATCCTTGATATAAAAATACGGTTCAGGATTATCCTTTCCATGAGGTTCTAGGCTGTCAAGTAAAGCCACTTCCTCAGGTGTTGGGAGAGAACTAAGACCGACATCAACTTCGATCCAGCAGACATGATCCTCAGGCTGCAGCCGCTCCCTAGCAAAATTATCAAGAAAACTTCGCACCTCCGGAATATCTCTAGGATGAAGGGAAAAACCTGCAGCCAATTTATGCCCTCCAAATCTATATAAAAGACCTGTTTCAGAATGGCACTCAGCCAGTGCCTCCACCAGATCGAACTCACCCAGAGAACGGGCAGAAAAGCGCGCCTCATCTTCAGAAATAGAACCAACTGCTGCCGGACGGGACACAGCCTGTGACAGGCGGCCAGCTGCAATGCCGATGATTCCCTCATGCCATTGGGTTGAAGCCATCAATGGGAAATGAGAACCATCATACCTGGACATACACTCCTGTTTAATTATTTCAACAGCATTTTTGCGCTCTGTATTGATTTTTTTTAATTCCCGGGCAATAGGTTCTGCTTCCTCTATAGTTCGAGCAGATAACAGATTATAAGCCAGACGTGGATCACCAAATCTCCCTGCAGCATTGATATGTGGGCCTAAAATCCACCCCATAATACGCCCTGTAACCCTATACTTATTTCCATTCAGCAGAGCCTGCAGCCCGGGTCGTGGTTTCTCCCTCATCTGCAGCAAACCGAGCCTTGCCAGCAGAAAATTATCCCCGGTCAGGGGACAGACATCTACTACTGTAGCCAGGGAAACCAGGTCTAAGAAATCATCAGGAGGAGGCTGATTAAGCAGTTCTGCTGCAGCGCAGCAGGTGAGATAAGCCACCCCAGTCCCCGAATATTCCCTGTAACACTGGGAACCGGGAAGCTTCGGATCGACCACCGGTGCATCAGGCAGTTTTTCCTGAGGCTCATGGTGATCAGTTATCAGAAGATCAATCCCCAGATTGTGAGCTGCTGCCGCAGCATCAAAGGCTGAGATACCGTTATCCACAGTCACTATTAGATCAAAACCATCATCAACAGCACGCTTTACATGGTCTGGACCGATTCCATAGCCGTCATCCTGACGGGTCGGCAGGAAAGGCTTTGCTGCTGCACCACACCGTTCAAGAAACCTGGTCATGATCAGAGCACTGCAGATCCCATCACAATCATAATCCCCGAAAACCAATACCTTTTCCTTATTTGCTGCAGCACTGGCAATCCGCCGGGCAGCCTGCTCCATCCCAGGAATCATTAAAGGGGAAGGGAACCGGTCATCAGATAGAAGATCTGCACTCACGCCTCTGGCGGCAAGAACACCCTCCAAGAGCCCGTACTTGGGATAAATAATATTAGTATTGCGAAACTTCCAAACAGACATATTTACTACAGCGATGATACGCCGTGTATCACCTCCCCTAAAAGGTATTCGCAATGGAAAGGCAACTTCCTTTTTTCTACCGTTGCTTTTTGGGGAGTGTCAAAAAAACCTATAATGGTGCCAACCTATAATGGTGCCAGGCTTGCTTTATTGCTTTATTGCTTTATGTGGCTCAGGACGCTGATCGATAGCTGCTCATTGATGGCTGCCCTAAAGATTGTGGGAAAACCGCTTTTGAGGATGCGATAGACTGTACATTAAAAATATATAGGTATCTTATTTCACTATAAAATAAAGCCTATATCTTACTTTACATAGTGATTTAAGATATAGGCTAACTATTTTTTTATTATGGATAACATATTGATAAAATTGTTAATGACTTTTGCTTCGTCATATATAAATAATGCGACATATGCCCCCTCATAACTTACGTTCGGAAAATGGCACCATCTGGCACATTTGCAAATGATGGAATTTTTGATGATTCTATTGCATTAAAAATCAAAGTGCTATCCTTAATCTTAAACACATATTTGTATTCACCATCATCTGTTTTAGAATCAAATTACCATCATCTACTTCATAAGAACCAATACCAATATAACTGCTCAACACAGAATAAGTAAAGGTAAATTTATTGCTGTCTTCAAGTGACACCATGGGCTTTTCAGGCTCTTCTGATTCTTGCATTACATATGTACCGACAGTTATATATTGTTCAGTGGTTTTGGGGTTATCAGAACATCCGACTAAAACCCATATGGAAACCAGTAAAAAAAAACTTCATGAAAAGTAATTTTTTCATACCATCGACACCATCGCAAAATAGTTAATCTTTGTTTCGCTTTTTTCTACGATTACGAACTATATTATATTGTACCATATATTAGTTTATTAGTATTTACCTTGAAGCAAGTTTCCCTAAAAAGAGGTTCCTGGTTAAATAAAGAGGGTTGTTCCCGAATTATCTGCGGCATTCAAAAATGTTGCAACTCCACCGATTTCCACACCATCGATCAGTTCTTCCTTTTTAATCCCCATAATATCCATGGTCATATTACAGGCCACCATTTTAACGTCCATACGCTTAGCCTGCTCAATCAAATCCTCAAGAGAGGATACATTCTTCTGCTGCATGATCTTCCTGATCATCTGCGGCCCCATGCCCAGCATATTCATTTTGGAGAGCGGCAGTTTGACACTGCCCCTGGGCATCATCCAACCAAACATGCGCTCAATAAAGTTCTTTTTTACAGGTGTGCTTTGTGCTTTGCGGAGCATATTCAGCCCCCAGAAGGTGAAAAACATAGTTACCTGTTTGCCCATCGATGCTGAGCCAGTGGCGATAATAAAAGAGGCGATGGCTTTATCCAGGTCCCCACTGAACACAACAAAGGTGTTCTGATCACTGCCCTGTAACCGCTCCTGAGATGGGTTACCCTTTAGAGCAGGCTGTTTTACCTGGCCATTTCTGATTACTGCCCTGATAATATTCCCTTCATTTTTTACTTCCAGCAGCTGGTTACCGGTGTTATCACACCAGGATTTAATATCACTGACAAAACCAGGGTCCGTTGCTGAAACCTCTAGGATATCACCTGTTTTGAGATCTTTCATCATATCAAAAACCTTAACAATTGGACCTGGACACTGCAGGCCGCAGGCATCTATTCTCAACCTTTCAACCTGCTGTTCAGTTTCACGACTAGATTTTATAGCTGGTTTGACAGCCGGTTCTGCAGTTGCTGAAGTTTCATGAACTACCTGTTCTGCTTCCCCCAGCTTTTTTTCATCCATTACTGCTTTGTAGGTTAGCCATCCGCCGCTTAAATTTCTCACTTTTTTGAAACCGTTCTGCACCAGAATTCGGTATGCCAGATACCCCCTGAAACCAACCCGGCAGTAAAGAATGATCTCTTTTTCCTTAGGCAGCTCTGATAAACGCTCCCGTAATTCCTGTACAGGTATATTGACTGCTCCAGGCAGATGGCCAATTTGATATTCAGCAGGTGTGCGCACATCTACCAATAAAGTAGACTCTTGATCCAGGTGCTCGATTTCATGCCAGTGGATAACATCCATATCCCCATTAATAATATTTCCTGCGGTGTACCCTGCCAGATTAACAGGATCTTTGGCTGAAGAAAATGGTGGTGCATAAGCTAATTCCAGTTCCTGAAGATCGAAAACCGTATCCTTCCTTCTCAATGCAGCTGCCATAACATCGAGCCGCTTATCAACCCCTTCCCTTCCGACAATCTGAGCTCCTAATATCCTTCCATACTCAGGGTGAAAGAGCAGTTTGATGTGCATAGCTGAAGAGCCGGGATAATAGCTTGCATAAGCACCTGGATGGGTATAGGAAACCTCATAGGGTATCCCCATCTTTTTCAAAGTTTTTTCATTGGCACCGGTTGATGCCGCTGTCAGGTCAAATACCTTGGCGATAGCTGTACCCTGAGTGCCGCTGTAAATTGCATTCCTGCCAGCTATAACATCAGCTGCGATTCTGCCCTGCTTGTTAGCAGGGCCAGCCAGGGGAATCAGTGCTGCCGTATCTGTTACAAGATCCTTTACTTCAACAGCATCTCCAACAGCAAAAATATAGGGGTCACTGGTCTGCATTTTCTCATTAACCACAATACCTCCCTTTTCACCAACAGCCAAACCAGCCCTTTTTGCAAGATCAACTTCCGGTTTTACTCCGACAGCCATAATAACCATATCTGTTGGTATTTCTTTACCACTATTGAGTTTTACCGCAACTGCTGAGCCGTCCTGCTGAATAAAAGAAGCAACAGCATCATTGAGAATCAGCTCCACACCTGCTTCCCTCAGGTGTTTATGGAGGAATACAGCCATATCGTAGTCAAGAGGGGGAAGAACCTGGTCCGAGGCTTCAATTATTGTTGTTTTGATTCCCAATTGATGTATGTTTTCCGCCATTTCCAAACCGATAAAACCACCGCCTACCACTACAGCGCTTTCAGCCTGACTGCTTTCAATAAAACCTTTCAAAACATCCACATCAGGAACACTGCGCACAGTGAAAACATTATCTGCATTTATTCCCGGTAGCTGTGGGCGTATCGGTGCTGCACCAGGTGAAAGGATCAGATAATCATAGGATTCATGATAGACCCTCCCGCTCTTTTCTTTTACCTCAATCTCTTTTTTATCTGGATAAATTTGTGTTACCTCATTATTAATCCGCACATCGATGTTAAAAGTATTTTTCATAGCCTCTGGTGTCTGTACCAGGAGATTTTTCCTGTCAGTGATCACATTGCCGATATAATATGGCAAACCGCAGTTGGCATAAGAGATATACTCTCCCCTTTCCAACATGATGATTTCCGCCTGTT
>CAZZEY010000017.1:0-12370 GCA_964653445.1 uncultured Syntrophaceticus sp.
AGTATAATAAAGAAGAGTGCCGTTACACCATGGCAGCAAGCTAACAAAATTAGCCTAGAATTTGTTTTTATATTATATTAAATCCCGGAGGGATTATTTTGCAGATCCTTATCGTTGATGATGAAAAAGCTTTGGTAAAAGGGCTTAAATACACCCTGGAAAAGGAAGGGTTTAAAGTCAATGCGGCTTATGACGGACAGGAAGCCTTGGATTTTTTGAAGGGCGGCAGAGCTGATATAATCATCCTTGATCTGATGCTGCCCAAGGTTGACGGCCTGGAGGTTTGCCGGCGCATCAGGCGGCAGGGCAACAATACCCCGATCATCATGCTGACAGCTAAAGGTGATGATGTTGACAAGATCATCGGATTGGAACTGGGAGCTGATGACTATGTGGCAAAACCCTTTAACCCCAGGGAACTGGTTGCCAGAATAAGAGCTGTGCTGCGCCGGGCATCAGCCACAGCCACTACCCAAACCGGTGTGATGACCTTTGGGGAGCTGAATATTGACCCTGATCGCCGTATAGTAAAAGTAAATGATGAAACAGTAGAGCTTTCTGTAAGGGAGTTTGATCTTCTCATTACAATGGCCCGCCGTCCGGGGTTTACCTTTACCAGGGAAGTGCTCCTGGAGCAGGTCTGGGGACATGACTATTACGGTGACACCAGAGTTGTAGATGTTTATATCAGGCGGGTCCGGGAAAAGATTGAACCAGACCCAGCTCATCCGCGCTGGCTTATTACCAGATGGGGAGTAGGTTATGCCTTTGAAGGGGAATAAGCATTTTATCAGTATACGCGCAAAACTGGCCTTAACCTATCTGTTGGTGATTGCTGCTATTTTATTAATTATCAACAGCCAGGTCATCGGTGCATTGGAGAACAACTTCCTGGAAGAAGAGGCTGCCAAAAGCCTGGCCAATGCCAATATTATTGCTCTGGCAGGTCAGGATATTATACTGCGCGATAACCCCAATTCCTCTGTTTTCATCCGCTCTTATAGTGAGCAGATGCAGGCCAGGATTCTTGTCATTGACCAGAACCAAACAGTTACTGCTGATTCCTTCGAAGAGAACTGGTTGAAAGGACAGACACTAACCTATGAAGAGGTTGCCGCAGCTTTAAAAGGGGAAGAACAGACCAGTGTTTACAGATTAAAAAACGGTGAACGGGTTCTTTATGCGCTTACTCCTGTAATACGTGAAGAAAAAATAATAGGGGCTGTTATGCTGGTAACTAATCTGGAGGAAATTTATGCGACCCTGGATGGTATCAGACGGCTGACGCTCATTTACTCTATAGCTGGGGGAATTATCGCTCTCCTGGTCAGCTTGTTTTTATCAAATCAATTGGCCAATCCGGTCAATAAACTGGCAGATGCTGTGCGCAGGGTTACTGAAGGCCATCTGGACCAGCGGGTAAAGATCAAAAGCAGAGATGAAATCGGACTGCTGGCTGAGGATTTCAATGAAATGGCTGCCAGATTGGAGGAAACCGACCGCACACTGCGCATTTTTTTGGCAGATGCATCCCATGAATTAAAAACACCGCTCAGTTCCATCAAGGTTCTCTCTCAATCCCTGATCGACAGCCAGGAACAGGACCCAGCGGTATACCGGGACTTTCTTCTGGATATCAGCACAGAGGCCGATCGGATGGCTGCTCTGGTTAATGATATGTTTCAGCTGACAAAACTGCAGGACACTGACCGTTCCATCAAAATAAAGAACCTGCATGTAATAGAACAAATCAAACACATAAAAGATCTGGTAAGTGGGGATGCACAGAAGAAAGGAATCATCATCCAGGTGAATGCAGGGGCAGATGGTGATCCTGCCTGGCCATTGAATCAGGACCTTTTCACCTGTATCCTGCTCAACCTGGTCAGCAATGCTATACGCTTCACCCCTGAAGGGGGGAAGATTTTTATTAATGCAGATGTTGAAGATGAATCACTGGTGCTGAAGGTTCAGGACACAGGGATCGGTATTTCCCCTAAGGATCTTCCCTATATATTTGATAGATTTTACCGGGTAGATCAGGACCGCAACCGGGAAACCGGAGGAACTGGGCTTGGCCTGGCCATTACACGCCAGGCAGTGCTCCGCCATGGTGGAACAATCAGTGTTGACAGCACCCCTGGTGAGGGAACAACATTTGAGGTTCGGTTTCCCTATATATCTGAGGATAATATTTAATACACTTGTAATTATGTTATTGTAATAAAACTGTAACATTCTCTGACACTCCTGAAACAATTCCTTGTTATATTATGATCAGAGGTATGATAGGGATCATTGAAACAAAGGAGGATTTTCCAAATGTTAAAAACGCACTTTGTCCGGAAATTAGGGATGGTTTTGTTTATCCTGGCGTTGACTGCAGTGCTGACTCTGACAGGATGTAGCGGTCAGGGAACCTCTCAGCAGCCGCAGGAAAATGAGATAAAAATAGCAGATACCGCTGAAGAAAATAAAGAAAATAGCGAAACAAAGCCAGATATAAGTGCAGAGCCCAAAGAGGAGAAAGAAAAGATCACACTTTACTTCGGTGATGATGAAGCCATGTATCTGATCCCTGAGGAGCGGGTAGTTGTAAAGGGCAGCAAAAAGCTGGAAGAGGTTGTGGTTGCCGAGCTAATCCAGGGGCCACGCCAAGACGGACTATTCCAGACTGTTCCCAAGGAAGCTGAACTGATCTCTCTTGAGGTCGTAGATGGTGTGGCTTATGTGAACTTCAATCAGGAATTCCAGACCAAGCACTGGGGCGGATCAGCAGGAGAGACCATGACCCTTTACTCCATCACTAATTCTCTGGCTGAGCTGCCAGACATTGATAAGGTGCAGTTTCTCCTTGAAGGGAAAAAACAGGAGGCCATCCTGGGGCATGCAGATACCACAGAGCCGCTGGCTCCTAACCCGAGAATGATCAAAAACAAATAATCAGCTTGATCATTACAAAGAAGCATAAAAATCTAATAATTTTCTCTGCTCCAGCTCCCAGTTGTACTTTTCAACTGCTGCAAGCTGTCCGTGCTTACCCATGGACTTTGCCTTATCCCGGTTATCAAGCAGATACTGAACTGCCTGAACGATTTCCAGTGGGGATTCTGGATTTACACAAATCCCGCACATTTCTTTCTCAACAATTTGACGATATAAAGGAAAATCGGACGCAATCACCGGCAGTCCGAGAGCCATATATTCAAAGAGTTTGGTTGGATATGACTCATAATAATTAGGGATAGGTTTTAATAGAGACAAACCAATGTGGCAGCGAGCAATAAGCGGCCATCCTTCAGAAGGTAATAGATAGCCTCTCAGCCGTACTCCTTCCAATCGATACCTATTAATTAGATCGATGAGTTCTTTATGATGTGCATTATCTGTCGGACCAATACATTCCCAATCAACAGTATAACCCTTACTTTTGAGAATTCTCAAAGCATCCAGAGTTAGCTTACTTCCTCGTTCAGGGGTCACACCACCTATATAACCCAGTGTTGGGGTGGTATATTTTTTTTCTTTAAGCTGCACCAGCTGAGAGGTTAAGGGCATATTCAATAGTGTTATATTCTTTTTCACCCACGGGTAATCTTTAAGATAAGAGTTTTCAGCAAAAATGACAGGGACTTTTCGCATCAATATCCGCTCAAGAATCTTACATACAAATACAACTATAGGCCGGAACAGCGGCTTTATCCAGGGCTTTTCTGGAATAGATTTGAGAAGGTTTTCATGCATATCAAAAAGCACTTTTTTCCCCTTCAAGCGTAGCAGTTGTCCCCAAAACAGTAGTTCCAGCTCATTTTGAATATGGTATAAATCAGCATCCTCTGCTGCAGCTGTTTTATAAACCTGCCATGCTGTTTTGGTGAAACGCTCTTTTCTCCCCTTAGGTTTAGGAATCGCTCGAATACGAACACCCTCAACAGTTTCATCCCGTGTATGTGGAGTAACTAAAATAACATCATACCCTGCTTTTGCCAGTGACATGCATTCTTTCTGGAAAATACGGGTATCAAAAGGAGGATGGGCTGAAGTCATATGAACGACTTTCTTCATAATCGCTGCTCACTTTCCCAATATTTTATAAGAGCGGCATCAGCACAGGTTGGACTGACCTTCTAACCCATCATTGAACAGGAACAGTCCAAAACAGGGGGGTCAATGAAAGTACCAAATCATCACAAACAAAACAAACCAGATATAACATTTCTGCCGCTGTTGATGAAGTGTTTTGCCCAAACAGGGATATTGGATAGTCTGCGGGCAAGGGCGGAGTGGAAATCAATATCACCATATCTCAGAATCAGTTTCCGCCAGTAGGGTTTATTGAAAAAAGCCATTATTTTGTCCATATCCTTATTGGTCAGGCCCAAAAATACCTCTCTGTGCTTTAGGCCACACTGAATCTCATGCCCTATTGCCTTTTCCCAGTTGACTTGATAGCGGGAAAGAAAGCTTTCACTAAAAACGTTTTCATGGAGAGCCTCTACAGCTGCAGCAGCACATATTTCAGCAGCAATCAGCCCCAGGTATAGGCCGCCACCTGAAATGGGTTTTACATGGCAGGCGGCATCACCCACTAAAAGTGTGTGAGGGCCATAGGTGCGTTCACTATAGCCCAGCGGCACATAACCGCTGGTACACCGCACTTTACGCATACCCTGGAAGATTTCCGGGTGGTTTTTTATTAATTGCTGAAAATACTGATATGGGCAGCGGCCTGCTCCGATACCCACTCTAGCGGTTCCCATCCCTGTTGGGATCACCCAGCCAAACCATCCAGGTGCCACCTGATCCCCGAGAAAGATATCAACAATCTGCCCCTCACTTCCCGGCAGTTCAACCTCTGCTGCATACAGTGCTACCTTTTTTCTCTTTGATAATAACCCAAGTTTCTCAGCCACCAAAGACCTGTATCCATCTGCTCCTATAACCAAACTGCAATAAAGCTCTTTTATTTTATCCTGGGTGCCGCGCTGTCTGAGCTTCACCCTCACACCACCGGGAACAAGGTTAATGTCTTCTGCCCGCATACTGCACATGATATCTGCACCTGCTGCTGCAGCCTGTGCTGCCAGATCCCGATCAAAAGCAACCCGATCCACAGCCAGGCCATACACCCTGTTTCCGGACAGCTTGAGAATTTCGCCCCCAGGAGCATGCACCCGGGCACCGGTCAGCTCATGCCTAACTACTTGCGGCGAAACCCTGGAGATCCGAAGAGTCCTTGAACTGACCAGCCCAGCACACCGCAGGGGCTCACCGATTCTTGGATGCTCTTCAACCACCAGCACCCTGCAGCCGGCAGCAGCTATATCCCTTGCCACAGCACACCCTATAGGTCCTCCGCCTATGATAATGGCATCGAAATCCAACTATTGTAGCTCCTTTTACTAAAAATTTTGAAAATTAAATATTTCAGAAAAAAACCACCGAAATTAACGGTGGCTAAAATGGCCACGAGCCTATGAAAGATCGCGACACAAATCCCGCCGGCAACAGGCGGGTAACTTAGGCTAGCCAAGGTTCTACGCACTCTTTCTAAAGAAGTACCTCTAGAATCTTGAAAACTACAATAGCACCGAAAACAAATAGTAGAGGAATAATAGCTACATTGAGAACACGATCAATAGCTCGGGACAAAGTGACTGTTCCAGCACTACCGGAGGATTCAACTCCAGCACCGGCTAGTTCTTTGACTACCAGCAAAGCGATGAGAACCAAAGTTGCCAGGAGACCCAATCCCGCAGCGAGTGTGGTGCTAGCCGCTGTAGTGACCGTTGTTGTGGTTGTTGTAACAGTGGTAACAGTCGCAATCATTCATCACGGCCTCCTTTTCTATAGTAATGTTTGATCTGTATTTCGCTATTAAATCTATAAATCCTGCTTGATAGAAAAAAATTTATCAATGTGTCAGCCAAATAAATGTGGGCAAAGGATGAACAGATTGATATTTGTCAAACCATGAGCGATTACAATACTGTAAAGGGATTCTGTTCTGTGTACAATCACTGAAAAAAGCAAGGCAACACCGAATACAAAGAGCACATCAAGAGCAGAAAGGTGTGTGATGTGCAGAGCAGTGAATACCAGTGAGACATATATTATCGATACCCTCTCCCCATAAAAGTCATCTGCTGCCCGCTTCATGATGCCGCGAAAGGTCAATTCTTCTGTTAAACCTGTAAAAATAATAAGGATGATTGATGCAGTCACCACTGATCCCACAGTAAGTTCAGAGACAATGGGATCAGGACGCAGAATAAAGTACTCCATAAACCCCAGCGGAAATCCCAATAACACAACAGCAAATTGTACTGGTATGTTTAGCCTTTTACTGCGGCTCTTCCTGGCAAGGTAGATGTCACTCATCCGGTAGCCGGCTAGTCTGACAGCTGTAAAAGCAGCAGCGATTAGCGGGATACCCGGAATAAGGTAGAAGTACTGTGGAGCAACATTCCCAAGAGGTATGGAAAGGCTCAGGATCCTGATCAGTGGAGCAAGGGTAAGCCCCAGATATAAACGGTAGCTATACAGAGCCCTCTTATAGGTACCATCCCAGTAATACCAGCAGATAACACCCATCATCAGCATTGCTATCAGCAGTATGACATGCAGGACCATCCCTGCGCTGACACTCCAGTACCCTACAGCTAGTTCTGCTCCGACTATTCCCAAAAGAAAAATCCAGGGGATGATTCCTGCATAAATCTGCAAGATTTTCGGCCTTGGTTTTACAACTTTTCTTTTATTAATATCTGATGATAAGCTGTAGTGGTAGTTCTGTTCATTAATATTCAGCATTTTGTCCATCATCAACCCTCTGACTCCTGTATATTCACCCAAAGATGTAGGCTGCGGTATGGTTGATCATCACCCTCCCTGTAAAGGAGAAACTCCACCTTCAAGTTCTCATATTCCTCTGGATAGGAAAAAGACATGGCTTTTTCCCACTCTTCTTCATGCTCCAGGGTAATCGGGCCTTCCCTAGGGAGTACTTGGTCATCCATCTTGATCTCGACAAAATACTTTTCCTGCTGGTACTCATGGTTGACCACACCGACAATTACTTCTCCCTCTTCCCCAACTGCCAGTTCCCTGGGGTATCCTTCTGCTTTGCCGTCCATTCCCAGGATATAAAACTCTGTAAATTGTTCACCCACCTTGGGCATAGCCACCACATAGCAGATGCTGCCTACTGCAAAAAGGATAGCAGCTATCAGAGCTATGGAAAGCACCCGGTCAAGCAGCGGCTGTTTCTTCCATACAGGAAGTTCAAACTGGAAGGTAGGGCAGTAGCGGTCATTCTCGGGCAGTTTATCCCTTCTGAAAAAGGAGATACATCCCATTAAAATAATAAACACAATCAGAGATAAAAGGATCGGGGTCAACCTGATCCCCCATGGGGTGTAATTCAGGCCCAGCCCGATCAACGGCGCCACAGCTATACTGAGGCCGAAACTTAAAGCGCTGCGCTCAATCCCATCCAGGTCATCTTTTTTGGGAAAAAGAGCTGCGATCAGAACATAGCCAGGGAAGAAGAGAACAAAAGGAAGCCCCAGCCCTATCTGAACGTAGTGGAGCCACCCATCCCCGCCAAGAGCGATAATCCCTGCCAGTATCAGTGATAATACTGCAATAATCTCCAAATCCCACTCGATACGGAGAACCTTTTTGACAGTATCATCATCGGGTGGAAGTTCCACTTCTTCTGGGCATTCTTCAGTCTGCAAATCCTCAGTTTCCTCACTTGCTAGCTCGGTATCTTCTTGCTCCTCTGCTGTGCTCTCTACTGGGACATCTTCTGGTGGTTGGTCCTGCACTAGATAGGCAGCTTCAGGCTCACCGTACCGGATTCCCAAACAGGATTTGTGGTCCCGCAGTTCGCTATTAACCTTCCCAATTACCTGTTCAAACTCACGCTGGCTGAGATTAATCCTGCCAGGAGACTGGAGTATCACACCACAAAAATCTTTGGACAGCAAAAATGGAATGGCATCCTCCAGTGATTCAGCTTCAAAAAGGATCTCCACCGGAGCGCAGGCGATTCTCTTTCCCTCTTCATCTTTGATATAAACATGATGATGGGGATCGATCTCCAGGATTCGGATCCCCTTTAAAGGCACCTTTTCTAAAACACTTATCTTCTTTTTTCTGGTTTCAGCGGCTTCCTGCTTGAAATCCTTCTGTCTGCCAAATAAGCGGCCTGTTTTTACCGGGACCTCAAACTCAAACCTTACTTTAAAAACTATATTTTGTTCTGGCACTTTGTTCATTGCCCCCAGTGATCCTCCTATCACAGCCAATAAACAATCTTTATTCTCCATTGAGCGACAAAAATCCTGTTATAACTTCGTAAATATGGGGATTATTAGCCAGGGATTATTTTACAGCAGCTTCCCATATAAGCAGCAGAGGGTGTACTGCCCTGACACCGCACTCCAGACTGATGCGGTAGCCGCAGGAACTGCACGGGGTGAGAACTGTTTTTGTGTCAAGCGCTTTGCTCTGCCCCTTGATCTGCTGGGCAAGAGAGGCGCTGATCCCCCTGGATACCTCTTTTTTCTCCGCTTTATAGCCATAAGTGCCTGCCTGTCCACAGCATCCATCAACGATTTTCATCTCCAGGCCTGGGATCAGCCGCATTAAATTAAGGTTGGCTGAACTTACACCCTGTGCCTGGGTATGGCAGGGTAAATGAAAGATAAAACTTCCTTCAACTGGATGGACGAGGTTTTCCAGTTCACTGTGGAAATCCTCAAGATATTCAGCATAATCATAGGTAGCTGCAGCCAACTGCTCTGCATCTCTGGTCCCCAGCTCCTCAGGATAAAACTTCTTCAGTGCAAGGCCACAGGTAGGGCAGGTGCAGACCACATTGTATCCTTTATCCAGATAGGGTTTCAGCTGCTGGATATTGCGCAGGAATGCTTTTTGTGCCCCTTCCCTGTCACCATTTAACACCAGAGGGAGCCCACAGCAGTGAGACCTGAAGACGATCGGATTGATACCCAGCAAGCCTAACAGTTTAAGCAATGCACTGCCTATCTCAGGCTGATAATAATTGACATGACACCCTGTAAAATAAACTAGTTTATGATTGCTGGTCTGATGTTGAGCGTGAACCTTCGGGCGGCTGTTTGCAACGGAGCCTTCCGAGCAGCTTTCAAAGCTGCGATCAGTCTCAGCCCGCCTATCAGCCTGCCGGTTGTCACAGCTGCTGCTCTGCTCTGATGTAAGGGAAATTGTCGATGGCTGGGTAACTGGCTGGTTGTCACAACTGCTGAGTTCCAGTGTAAATCTCTGGCGCTGCTCCCGGGAAGCAAAATTATGGGGCCGCTCCATCTCCAACCCCAGCGCCCTGCCCATCAGCTTTTGTACAAGGCTGTTCCCCAGCAGGGCATTTACCAGTGGAGCGAATACCACACCCATCCTGCCCAACCTTTCAGGGTGCCCCAGCAGCTGATCCCGCAGCCTGGGGAAAACCCCCTGCACGAAAGAGTCAGCCAGAGGGGTTTTGGCCTCAGAAGCTTGCTTAGCCTGGCGGATCAGCTGTGCCACAGGAATATCAAAAGGGCAGGCAGTTTCACAGCACAGGCAGCTGGCGCACATTCTTAAAAAGGGCAGCAGTTCTTCTGCCTTATCTTTTCCTGATTTACCAGCAGCCTGAAGGCGTGCCAGATCAGACCCTAAAATCTTTGGCCCCGGATATGCCGCATCATGTGCTGCAACAGGGCAAACACTCTGACAGATGCTGCATTTGATACAGTGTTCAAGAGATTTGTTAAGATCAGTCACCTTTAACCCCCCTGCCTACTAGTACAGCTGCTTTGTAGCCTGTGGCGATAGCTACTCCAGCACCACTCCCCTCACTGAAGGGGTCATAACCTGCCAGAACCCTACCTGCACAAAAGACATTTTCTAATAGAGTTTTCCCATCAGTATCCAGAGGCTGCAGCTGTTTGTTAACCAATACACCGGCTTTGCTGTATTCTGTACCTGGGTTTGGGACAGCCGGGTACTGCTGACCAGCACCGGGTCCTTCAGCCGGTGCTGTCGGTAAGCCGAAAACAGTCTCCAAGAACCCATTTCGCTGCAGGGCAATCCCTCTGCTGCCCATCCCGCCTGTGGCCAGGATATAACACTTCCCCTTGATCTCCCGGGTTTTGCCTGCTGTTTTTACCAGCACCTTACTGCAGAGGCCACCTGTTTTTTCACTGGCAACTACAGCAGCGCCCTGGAGCAGATCCCCGCCCAAATCCCTGATCATACCCATCAGGCACCTGAACAATCTGACACCTGGCAGTGATGGTTGAAGTGTAGGAACCTCAAATACCCTTTTGCCTAATGACTCCTCAAGCCCCTGCTGGACCTGCAGGTGGCGATCAAGCCCCAGTACAGCTGGAAATGCCACTTTAGCAAAGCCCTGCACCTTTAAGCGCAGTTCCTCTGCCAGCTGTTGCCATCTGCTCTCCAGGCGAACCGCCAGTTCTATGCTGTTCTGATAAGAGCGGGCAACAGCACTCTTTCCTGCTATGCTTGCCCCTGATCCCTGCAGCCGGCTTAAATCAACATCCAGCGACCGCCATGAGCAGCCTTTCTTGTTCATCCCCTCTGCCATCAGGCCCGAGCAGAAGTCACGGTAACCCTTGAATCCCACTACCAGCACTCGTTCATCTGCATCTGCAGCAGCCACCTGCCCCTCTGGGAGCAGACAGGTAGTGCGCATTTGGCCAAGAGCTGTGGGGATGCGAAAATTCAGAAAGCCTTCTTGATAGTGATAAGGGCAGGTTTCCTTTACTTCCTGAATAAAAAAAGATAATGCCTGGTATATATCCTCTTCCCCAAGCAGGGCATAGGGATGCCCGGGATTTTCCTGGGCCAGAGCCCTAATACCGGGCCAGGGATCTTTTTCAGCACCATAAAGATCAATACAGCCGCTCATCACCTGTAGGGTGCTGGCTCCTCTGGTTAATACAATTGTTTTTAAGCCCTGTTTAAGTGCCTTGAGAGCTGCGGTCAGCCCTGCCAAACCCGCTCCGATAATTACAACATCATAGTTCATTAGACACTGTCTCCAAACCCATATTTTTTAAGTAAATTCCCTGGGTCAGCTCGAGCTGTTTTGCTTGAGCATCATCCAGCACAGCTCCCATCCCCCGCCACCGTCCGGCAATTGCACCCCTTAGGAAAGCCAGAGATTCATCATAGGATAACAACCCCTCCCTGTATAAAAGCAGGGCCGCCCGGTAAAGGCATGATGTTCCCTGACAGGGGCCATGAGCCAGGCGGGTGCTGCGTACCAAAGCCTCAGGGGTAACCAACTGCAGTTTCTCTGCCGCCTGGAGCAGTTCATTTTCTGACAGCATCTCACATTCACAGATCAATGGTGAAGAATCTTTCTCCCCCTGTGGATAGGGATCTACTGGGGGAGGCAAAACAACTTCCCTGGTACGACAGGGAGCATCTACTCCCAAATGAGCTGCAACCAGATCTGCTGCCCGCTCAGCCATTAAGCGATAGGTTGTCAGCTTACCCCCAACAACAGAATAAAAATTCGCCACCCCATGGGCCTTCTCATGATCGATCACCGCAAAGCCCCGGGAAGCCCCTCTGCCTGATTCACCAGGGTCATACAAAGGCCGCACCCCTGCAAAAGAGCGCGCCACCCTGCGGCTGGACAGGCCCGGTACAAGCTCCTCTCCCAATTTGAGGAGAGTATTGATTTCCTCCTGTGATGGCCTGGGGTGGTCAGGTGTTTCAACCGGCACATCTGTTGTGCCCAGGAGAGATACGCTTTTAGCAGGAACCAGGATATCAGCATCTCCTGGTGGGCGCAGCCGGTTGATAACACAATTGTTTAACCGCTGGGAATAAACCAGCAGTGTGCCCTTGCCATAGGCGATATCCAGGCTTATCCCCGCCATATTAGCTACCTGTCCCGCCCAGGGTCCGGCAGCATTGACCACCACTTCAGCCTCTATAGAATAACTCTCTCCACTGTGGAGATCTTTAACAACTGCGCCGCAGATGCCGCCGCTATCTGACAGCAGTTTTTCCACCCGAGTATTGGTTAAAATGTGCGCCCCCCGCTCAACAGCTCCCCGCACATTCATTAATACCAAATCAAAGGGATCTATCGCGGCATCAGGCACCCGGAATGTCCGCAAAACATCATTACTGAGCAAAGGCTCCATCTGACGTGCCTCTACCAGATCTATCTCTTCATAAGGAAGCCCTGCTTCTTTTGCAGCAGTTGCCCACCGCTCAGCATAATCAGGGTCATCCCCCTTTGAATAAAGAAAAAGGCCGCCTGTCTCCTCAACTGCTGCAGCGGCAACCCTGCGCAGGATTTGTTTTT
>CAZZEY010000018.1:0-12343 GCA_964653445.1 uncultured Syntrophaceticus sp.
AAACCACTCACTACAAGATGAAAACTATTTAATAGTATTGAAGGTGCTCCTTTTATATATAGTAATGCCCCTTTTGACAGCATATACTGTTATACTTTACATGTATTTCATCAAGATCATCGCAGCCTGGGAGTGGCCCATTGGGCTGGTTTCCCATCTGGTGCTCTGGTATGCACTGATTGTTACTGCAGTGCTGTTCCTTATCTCACCCCTTAGGGATGAAGACAAATGGGCAAATATATTTTCAAAATGGATGCCAATCATCATACTTCCCATCTTGATCATGATGTTTATTTCCATGGGAATAAGGATTAATGCCTATGGAATAACAGAGAACAGATACTATGTTGTTGTATTGGGATTGTGGGTCTTCGGCGTCATGGTTTACTACTCCTTAATGAAAAAACGCCTTAATATATTGCTCCCGGTCACCCTGGCGGTCATTACACTGCTGTCTGTCATGGGTCCTTTAAGCAGTTACTCAATCTCAGCGTTAAGCCAGAACAACAGATTTGAATCTATCCTGCTTAAGAATAACATGCTGGCGGAAGGAAAAATACAACCTGCACCTGCTGATATCTCACAGCAGGATAAAATTGAACTCAGCAGTATACTAGCTTACTTTAATACCAACCACAATCTAAATGATGTCAAATATCTCCCTGAGGATTTCGATATGAATGATATGGAGGAAGTGTTTGGTTTCCCCTATAAGGAGCCTGATCCTACACACTCTCAAGACTTCTTTTTCTTCGCAAGAGACGAAGCTGAGGAAAGTGCAGTTGATATCAAAGAGTATGATTATATGTTTGATACCGAAATGCTGTATTACGATATGATTGCTGATAATGACTTAGACGCAGGTTTTGATGAGGAGTCAGGTATACTGAGGATAATTAATCGTGGAGATCTACTTTATGAAAAAGATTTGAATCTCTATGTTAAAGATCTATTAGAAAGACAAAGCACAGCAGAAAGAAATGATATCCTCACTTCTGAAGAGGCAGTTTTCATTGACGAAAATGAAAAGATAAAAGTAAAGATCATCTTTAAGAGTATACAGGGGAGCAGAGATGCTGTCACCGATAGTATTCTTTTGAGAGGGTTTGACGGCTATTTGTTTGTCAAAATAAAATAAAGATCGATGAAAGTAAAAGCAGCAGGTGTGTAGTCACCTGCTGCTTTTATGTCAACTAATGGTTTTCTTTTCCTCCAAGACTTTTCAGCCCATAAAGGCATCTTTCATCTTTTTGAAGAAACCCTTTTTCTCCTGATACTGGTCGGACCTGACCGTTGCATCAAATTTCTTGAGCATTTCCCTTTGTTTTTCATTCAGTTTAGTAGGGATAACTACCTTAACCTTAACGATCTGATCACCCCTGCCATATCCCTGCAGGTGGGGTATTCCTTTACCACGCAAATGGAATACAGCACCAGGTTGTGTACCTTCAGGAACCTTCAAAATAGTTTTCCCTTCAAGTGTTGGGATCTCTATCTCATCCCCCAGTGCAGCCTGGACAAAGGAGATAGGGACATCCATAAGTATATTATCTTTCTCCCGCTTAAATACCTTATGGGGGCGCACCTTGATCAATGCAATCAGGTCCCCGGGTGGACCACCTGCTGTTCCCAATTCTCCCTCTCCAGCCAACCGCAGAGCTGAACCGGTGTCAACACCTGCCGGCACCTTGATCCGTACTTTACGCAGCCGGCGTACTTTACCTTTACCACTGCATGCCTTACACGGCTTTTCGATGGTTTTCCCTGTACCATGGCAGTTGTCACATGTGGTTACTGTGGAGAACTGACCAAAGGCAATCCTTTGGGTCACACGCACCTGTCCGGTACCCCCACACTTATAACAGGTGACCGGTTCTGTACCTGGTGCAGCGCCGGAGCCTCCACATTCCTTACAGTCCTCCCAGCGGTGGATGCTCACCTCACGTTCTACTCCAAAAGCCGCTTCTTCAAAAGAGATCTCTATATTCATCTGAAGATCAGCCCCCCGTTGGGGACCACCCCTTCCCCTACCGCCAAAGGGACTGCCGGCACCACCGAAGAAAACATCAAAAATATCTTCAAAACCACCGAAGTCAAAGCCCTGTCCAAACCCACCTGGCCCTGCACCTGCACCCATATCAAAAGCGGAATGACCGAATTGGTCATACTTCCTCCGCTTCTCCTGGTTGCCCAACACCTCATAGGCCTCATGGACTTCCTTGAACTTCTGTTCAGCTTCTTCCTTATTATCCGGATTCATATCAGGATGGCACTGGCGGGCAAGCTTCCGGTAAGCCTTCTTGATCTCAGCATCAGAAGCTCCCCGGTCCACACCCAGCACCTCATAATAATCCCTCTTCCCCATTTATCTCACCTTTCCGGAATCGGTCCGGTTCAACCAATCCTATTTTTCATCATCATCCACTTCATAATCAGCATCCACGGTCTGGCCATCTGCACCAGGATTCTCGGCCCCGGCAGCACCTGCACCACCTGGGCCACCTGCTGCATCCTGTCCACCTGTTTGCTGATATATCTTAGAACTCACATCATAGATCGCTTTGGTCAGTTCTTCGGTTTTGCTCTTGATCTCCTCTATATTTTTGCTTTCGATGGCTTTTTTAAGTTCATCCTTAGCATTGTTGATCTTATCCTTGTCAGCTTGTGAAACCTTATCACCCAGGTCACTAAGTGTCTTTTCTGCCTGGTAAACCAAACTATCAGCTTTATTGATAGTCTCTATCTCTTCACGCCTCTTTTTATCATCCTCAGCAAATTGCTCTGCCTTTTTAACCATATCATCAATATCTGAATCAGATAAATTGGTAGAGGCAGTAATAGTGATCTGCTGTTCTTTACCGGTGCCCATATCTTTTGCTGATACGTGAACAATACCGTTCACATCGATGTCAAACTTTACCTCAATTTGGGGCACTCCCCGGGGAGCTGGAGGAATACCGACCAACTGAAAACGTCCCAAAGTTTTGTTGTCCGCGGCCATAGCCCGCTCTCCCTGCAGCACATGGATATCCACACTGGTCTGGTTGTCAGCAGCGGTGGAAAAGATCTGGCTTTTGGATGTAGGAATAGTTGTATTGCGCTCAATGATCTTGGTCATAACTCCACCTAGTGTCTCTATTCCCAAAGACAGTGGTGTAACATCCAGCAGAACTATATCCTTCACCTCACCTGCCAGCACACCACCCTGGATTGCTGCTCCCATCGCTACAACCTCATCTGGGTTGATACCCTTGCTGGGTTCTTTACCAAGTACCCGTTTGATAGTTTCCTGCACAAGCGGCACCCTTGTAGAGCCGCCGACCAGCAGAACTTTGTGGATATCTTTGGGCTCAAGACCTGCGTCAGCCATAGCCTGTTTCATGGGGCCCACTGTTTTTTCTACCAGATCACCGATCAACTCCTCGAATTTTGCTCTGGTCAATGTCATCTCCAGGTGCTGTGGGCCTGCTTCTGTTGCTGTAATAAATGGCAAACTGATAGTTGTCTGAGGAATCCCTGATAGTTCGTGTTTTGCTTTTTCAGCGGCATCCTTCAAACGCTGCATAGCCATCTTGTCTTTAGAAAGGTCAACACCGGTTTGTTTTTTAAATTCCTGAACCAGATAATCGATGATCCGTTCATCAAAATCATCTCCACCCAGGAAGTTGTTCCCACTGGTAGCTCTGACCTCTACCACATCATCACCCAGTTCAAGGATGGATACATCAAATGTTCCACCACCCAGATCATAAACAAGAACTATATGTTCATCATCCTTATCCAAACCATAGGACAAAGCTGCAGCTGTGGGCTCATTGATGATCCTTTCTACTTCCAAACCAGCAATACGACCGGCATCCTTTGTAGCCTGCCGCTGGCTGTCGCTAAAGTAGGCCGGAACAGTGATCACAGCCTTGGTTACCTTCTCTCCCAGGTAAGCCTCTGCATCTGCTTTAAGCTTCTGTAATATCATGGCTGATATCTCCTGGGGTGTGTAGTTATGGTCATCTATCTTGACGCGATGATCGCTTCCCATATACCTTTTAATAGAACGTATTGTGCGATCCGGGTTAGTGATCGACTGTCTCTTAGCCAACTCTCCCACCAGCCGCTCTCCATCCTTGGTAAAAGCTACAACCGATGGGGTAACGCGGGCACCTTCAGGTGTAGGAATAACTGTAGGCTGCCCACCCTCCATAATAGCAACACAAGAGTTGGTTGTTCCTAGGTCGATTCCAATAACTTTACTCATCCTCATTTGCCCCCTTACAGCAAGAATTTTTGTTTTCGGTGGTTTCTTTACTTTTTGCTACTATAACCAGAGCAGGTCGGAGTACCTTACCCTGCAGAAGATAGCCCTTCTGGACCTCTGCTGTAACAGTGCCCTCCGGGTATTCTGAGGTTTCTACCCTCTGAAATGCCTCCTGGTATTGTGGATCAAAGGGTTTACCTACTGACTCCACAGGTTCTACCCCTTCTTGAGTCAGCAGGTTGCATAACTGCCTGTAAATGATCTCGATTCCTGTAAACATGTTTTCCGGTAATTCCTTTTTAGCTGCTTCCAAAGCGCGTTCATAGTTATCGATAATCGGGAGAAGTTCCCGCAGTAAACGCTCATTGGCTGTGCGCCTGATTTCCGCGGTCTCCTGTCTTGTGCGCCGGCGGTAATTGTCAAAATCCGCAGCCAGACGCAGAAAGCGCTGATTTAAGTCATTGTACTCCTCTTCTTTGGCGGCAAGTTTCTCTTCAAAATTTTCCTGCACATCATCCTCATTCTCAGAAGAGCCTTCTGCTTGGCCTGTCATTTTTGCTTCTTCTTCATTCTGCAAAGTATCATGTTCACCGCTCAATTCTTTCCCTCCTTAAAGTGGCTGCATTACCAATATACAACAGTAAGCATTGGAAATAATCATATAAGATCAAATCTCAATAACGAAAAATACGGACTTAGTATAATGTATCCTTAGATAGTATTTCAGAAATAACATCAGTAATATGCTCTACAATGGTCATCGCCCTGGCATAATTCATCCGCATGGGGCCAAGTAAACCCACTGTCCCCACAACACTTCCCCCGATGGTATAGACAGCAGTTACTGCACTATATTTCGAAGCCAGGTCGCTGTTAAGTTCCCTTCCGATCCTCACAGTCACCTGACAAGGGTCCACATCCTGCAGAATTGCGCGCAGATTTTGTTCTTCCTCAATAAAGCTCACCAGGTCACGGACCTCATTTATATCACCATATTCCGGCTGTTTTAAGATGTTATGTGTGCCTCCCAGATAAAGATTTTCTATTATTTCTTCCCGCAGCACAACATCCATTATCTCCAAAATACGGTTAATTGTCTTCCTATGCTTAATTAATTCATTATAAACATCCTGTAAAGCGGTACGAGTAATCTGGGAAAAGGTCAGCCCCTGAAAATAGCTGTTAAGTACCATTTCAATATGTGACATATCCTCTATCGAAATATCTGAAGACAGATCCATCACTTTACTCTGCACCCAGCCGGTTTCCGCAACAATCACTACCAGCGCCTTGCCAGGCAAAAGGGGTACAATTTTTATTCCTTTGAGCACAGCATTCTCCAAATGGGGTCCGGAAAGAAAAACCAAGTAGTCTGTTAACTGGGTCACTGCTTTAATAGTTGATTGAATAATATCAGCCAATACCTTTATACGTTTCGCAAATATTGCCCTGATCAGCTTTTCCTCCCGTGGTGTCAGCTCACTTTGCTTCATCAGCTCATCTACATAATAACGGTATCCCGCCTGGGAAGGCACCCTGCCCGCGCTGGTATGGGGCTGCTTAATAAGCCCTATCTCTTCGAGGTCTGCCATTTCATTGCGAATAGTCGCCGGGCTGACGCCTAACTTGTATCTACGGGCAATACTGCGTGAACTCACCGGTTCCGCGGTTTCAATATGACTTTCAACAATAGCTTCCAGAACCTGTTGTTTCCGCAAATTCAAACCCACAGGCGTCACCACCTTTTATAATTAGCACTCCTATCTAATGAGTGCTAAAGTTCTAAAAATAACATACCATCATGACTTGTGTATGTCAATAGTAATGGGAAAAATCGGGCAGGTAGGATGATGACAAAATACTTAATTAACAGCATTTATCAGCCAAAATCTTCGTCATACAAAGTTTGATAAAACATAATTTGAAAGAAGCATCCCACGTTCTGTAAGGAAAATGCGATCATCGCTTATATTCAATAAACCTTTATCTAGCAGTTCCTTGAACTCATTTTCATATAATACCTCGAAGGGAGTGCCGAACCTATCCGTAAAACCCTGGCGGGAAATTCCCCGGGTAAGGCGCAGTCCCATGATAATGGTATCGATCACCTCATCCTTAACACTTTGGCGCTCCTCAAAAGCTCGCGGGAATTCCCCTTTTTCCAGCGACTCTATGTACTTTTCTAGACCCTCTTCATTGCCATAACGCACATAATTATAATATCCATGTGCACCGGCACCAACCCCCAGATAAGGGGCATTTTCCCAATAGGTGATATTGTGTCTGCATTCTCTACCGAGCCTGGCATAATTGGAGATCTCATAGCGGTTAAAACCTGCCTCTGCCACCAAATACGCAGTTTCTTCCCACATAGAAAGCTGTATATCCTCACTGCAGAGCTCCAATTTTCCATCTTTCAGATCAATAGCAAGAGGAGTGTTCTCATCCAATGACAGTCCATATATGGAGAGGTGTTCAGGAGCTAACTGAACAGCAGATAGAAGATTATCTCTCCAGGATTGGAGGCTTTGTCCCGGCAGAGCATAGATCAGGTCCAGGTTGATATTATCGAACCCTGCAGATCTGGCCGCATCATAAGCAGCATAGACATCTGATACACTGTGTGACCTCCCCAACAGGCGCAGTTCCTCCTGATGAAAGGACTGGACTCCCAGGGAGAGGCGGTTCACTCCCATATCCTTCAAAGATTGAAGCTTTTCCCTGGGAACTGTGCCCGGATTAGCCTCTACTGTGATCTCAATCTCCGGAGAAAAGGCAAAATTCTCTCTACAGCAGAGAAGTATCTTACAGAGGGACCCAGCCATAAGTACAGTAGGGGTTCCTCCGCCAAAGTAAATTGATGATAATCGATCTTGACAACAGACTCCATAAAGGGTAATTTCCCTTTCCAATGCCTGAAGGTATCTTGACACCAACACCCCATCTTCAGGTAGGGGAAAAGAATTGAAGGAACAGTAGCGGCATTTTTTCAGGCAGAAAGGAAAATGCACATAAATAGCTGTCATTCCTTATCAACCTGAAGCACCGCCAGGAATGCCTCCTGTGGGATTTCTACCTTACCCACCTGCTTCATGCGGCGTTTTCCCTCTTTCTGCTTCTCCAGCAATTTACGCTTCCTGGTAACATCACCACCGTAGCACTTCTCCAATACATTTTTGCGTAGAGCTTTAACCGTTTCCCTGGCTATCACCCTGTTTCCGATGGCTGCCTGGATGGGAACATCGAACAGCTGTCTGGGTATCAGCCTCCTGAGTTTTTCCACAAGGGAGCGCCCTTTAAACTGCGCCTGGTCCTTGTGTACGATCATTGAGAGGGCATCTACCACCTCGCCATGTACCAGGCAGTCGAGTTTTACCAGATCAGCTGCTCTGTAGCCTGCCAGTTCATAATCAAAGGACGCAAAACCCCTGGTACAGGATTTGAGACGGTCAAAAAAATCATAAATAATCTCTGATAAAGGCAGTTGGTAAGATATCTTCACCCTCTGTGGGGAAAGATAATTCATCTCCTGGAATTCGCCCCGCCGGTCATGGAAAAGATCCATTATAGCTCCCACATAATCAGAAGGGGTGATTACATTAGCCTCCACATATGGTTCCTCTACTATAGCAACCTCGCTTAAGTCCGGCCAAAGAGCAGGGTTGTCAACTGTGATTACCTCTCCACTAAGATTTGTCACCCGATAGACCACATTAGGGGCAGTAGTAATCAGTTCTAAACCATACTCCCGTTCCAGCCTTTCCTGAATGATCTCCATATGCAGCAGCCCCAAAAAACCACAGCGAAAACCAAAGCCCAAAGCAGCAGATGTCTCTGGCTCATATTGGAAAGAAGCATCATTTAACTTCAGCTTTCCCAAAGCATCCCGCAGGTTTTCATAATCATTGGCCTCCACAGGATAAAAACCGCAGAAGACAACAGGGAGCACTCTTCTGTAGCCTGGCAGGGGTTCTGCTGCCGGTTTAACCGCATCGGTAATGGTATCACCCACACGGGTATCAGCAACATCTTTGATTCCCGCAGCAAGATAGCCAACCTCTCCAGGTCCCAACTCATCCACCTGGCGCATTTCCGGGGAAAACACCCCTACTTCACTCACCTCATAAACCTTACCTGTATACATCATCATAATTTTCATCCCACTGCGTATCTTGCCGTGAAAAATCCTGATATAGGAGATAGCACCCCTATAGGGATCAAAGTGAGAATCGAAAATCAAAGCCTGAAGAGATTCCTTTTCTTCTCCCTGTGGTGGGGGAACTTCTTGCACCAAAGTTTCCAGCAGTTCAGGAACACCGGTGCCATCCTTTGCCGATACTTTCAGGATGTTTTCTGTATCCAGTCCGATTACATCCTCGATCTCCTGGGCTGCACGCTCCGGGTCCGCCACCGGCAGATCTATTTTATTAATAACAGGAATGATCTCCAAGTTGGCATCCAAAGCCAGATAGGTGTTAGCGATTGTCTGGGCCTCCACACCCTGGGTGGCATCCACAACAAGGACAGCCCCCTCACAGGCAGCCAGACTGCGGGAAACCTCATAACTGAAATCCACATGTCCCGGTGTATCGATCAGGTTCAGCAGATATACCTGCCCATCTTTAGCCCGGTAGCGCATAGTTACAGGGGTCAATTTGATGGTAATCCCCCTTTCCCGCTCCAGGTCCATCTGGTCCAGTACCTGTTCCTTCATCTGTCTTGACTGCAGTGTACCGGTCATCTCCAAAAAACGGTCAGCCAGTGTGGATTTACCGTGATCGATGTGAGCAATTATGCAAAAATTTCTGATCTGTTCCTGTTTCACTAAAATCACCTTTCTTAACTGATGGTGCTGGCTCTTCTATTTCTAAAAAATCGCCTTTTCAGCAAGTCCAGTACCAGTTTAAACTCCTCTAGATGCAGGAGATAAGCCAACAGCAAATATACTAAAATACCTGCGCCAACTCCCCCGCCAACAGCGATCAATTGAGCGGTTTTGGCAGCAGTACCGAAAACACCTTCCAGTATGCTTACAACAACATAAGCCGCGACACCTGTAACCAGTGCAGCTAAACTTGAACCAAGTGCAGACACTGTAATCCTTTTACCATCAACATAGCCGATCTTTGCCCTGAGGAGGATAATCAGCAGCAGCATATTGATTAACCCTACCAGAGAATAAGCCAGAGCCAAACCACTATGCCCCATCGGTTTGACCAACCAGATATTGAGGATTATGTTCAATACAACTGTACCTATTCCTACAGCCACCGGTGTTTTCGTATCCTTCAATGCATAGTAAACCCTGTTTAAAAAAGTTGCTCCTGAATAACCGATAATCCCAAAAGAATAATAAAATAAAGCGGTTGATGTAGCTGCTGTACTCTCAGGGGTGAAATTACCCATTTCGAAAAACAGACGCACAACCGGCAGTCCGATGGCAAGCAGTCCTGCAACACAGGGAATAGCCAAAAAATTGGTGGTACGGATACCAAGAGAAAAAGTGCGGCGAAACTGTCCCCATTCTCTGCGAGCAGCATGCTCTGTGAGGGTAGGGAATACCGCTGTTCCGATAGCTGCAGCAAAAATCCCAATCGGTATCTGCATAAAACGCTGTGCAGTACGCAGAGCAGCCAACTGTCCACTGGGTAAACCGGAAGCAAGATTCTGACTGACAAACAGGTTAAACTGAGAAACCGAAAGCCCGATCAGCACTGGAAGTACCAGGGCACCGATCTGTTTGATCCCCGGATCTTTCAGATTCAGAACCGGTTTATACCGGAGCCCGAACTTTAATAATACGGGCAGTTGTACAGCAAAATTCAGAACCGCTCCCACAACAACACCAATTGCAAAGGCCACTATACCGATATGAGGTCCAAGCACCCCACCCACAACCACAATAGATAGGCTGTAGAGCACAGATCCCACTGCAGGTGTGACAAAATGCTTATAAGAATTCAGAATCCCCATGGTTACCCCACTTAAACCCATAAAAAAGGTTTGGAAAAACATAATCCTGGTGAGGTAGACGGTCATATCGATCTCTGAGGAGTTAAAACCAGGCACCAGCAGCTGAATTAGGTTCGGAGCAAATATCATGCCCAATGTGATGGCACTGATCATCAAAATGGTCACCAAATTGAGCACAATGCTGGCCACCTGCCACCCCTTTTCCTCCTCTCCCTTGGCAAGATATCCGCCAAAAACAGGGATAAAGGCTGAACTCAATGCACCCCCGACCAGAATCATGTAAATGAAATCAGGTATGGAAAAGGCAGCATTATAAATATCAGTAATTCGGTTTTGACCAAAAATATAATAGAGCAGAGCATCCCGCCCATAGCCAAGTATACGGGCAAGCACCATGCAGATAGTTATAATTCCTGCCGCTTTAGCAATTTTCGAACCTTCGGACATTTTCTCATTCCCTTGTTAAAAAAATAGAGCACTCAAAGAAGATATTATCACTTTGTGCCCCATAACAAAAGTATTTGTTTTATTTGACAGTGTCAACTTGTTATAGGATATTCTTTATCGAGATCATCATAAACTTTTGGATTTTAGAAATCACCATTTCCATTTCGTAATCCGTTTAAGCAATGAAACATTGGTATTACTTTACCCCTATTAAGTATTGTCACATTTCCACGCTTCTCAGCAGCCGTTTTATTAAAGGCATTAGCAGCTTTTTTAGCTAACTTCTTACTGACACTATATTTCAATTCATTATTTTGCAGGTGTTCAAGCCTCACACGCCCTCCGCTGCAACAATAGGCACGTAATTCGGCCATTTGTTTCAAACCTTTTCTGCTCCAGCCCATTGGGCGGCTGCTTAAACGACTCGATAAAACATGACTGACATGCCCCTCAGTACAACTTCCACCACACGCTTCTTGCCGGTATATTGTGATTGCTTTCCAGTTGTTGCGTAGGTACCTTAGACAGTCTTTTATTTTTTGGGTTTCAGTTTCACTATCAGCGTTTTCTGTAAGCTGCTTACCTATTTGGTTAAATGCCTTTCTGTCATCGTTTAACACCGCCGAATATAATGCCTCAGTAGATTCTGGATGCCTTCTTGTGGCTGCGAGTATTGATTTACGTAAATGATATTTATCTAACACCATCTTTGCTTTGGGCAACCAATTTAAACCCTCTTTTATCCATGAGGCACCATCACCGTGAAGATATATTCTTTCAATGTCATCTATTTCATAGGAGTTATAGATCCAGTCCGCTGCTTCTAACCATAATTCTTCAGTTGTTTTACCGTAACTGCTTATGTAATGTGGGTTTATACAGCGGCCTCGCTTACCGTTATACTCTACTCCTTCATATACACAGATCAAGGGAACTAAGGCATTACGGCCATTTTGCAAAGGTACATGGTCCTCATCAGCATCCACGTGTAGTATGTTTACGCTGCGTTTCTCCGCTGGTTCTATTTTTAAATCTTTTAGCGAGTGAACCTTGTTCATTACTGTCTGTCTACTTACTGCTTCGCCAGTTACATGTCTGCTGCTTTCACCATATGAGGATTCCTGGGCGTGTTCTACCAGCTCTACTGCCACTGTACCCGATACACGTTTATAGCTTTCTAAGCCTACTGCTTGATCAACAAGATAAACATATTCTTGGTTACGTTTATCATGAAAATATGTCCTATAAAAGATCAGCAAACCAAAAATTGTGTATATTTCACGTTTTACATTTCTCTGCTCTATCACGATCCCTTTTTTACGGCGACCTGCCTTATCTTCTACTATTGCCTGATCTAAGCTATCCAAATAAGCTTTTATTATTGACAAAATAAAACGATCCGTTATTTTCTTTAACGTTGTTTCCATGTCTTCAAGTTTTCTAACTGAACCTGAATTAAAATATCCTAATACTTCGCCAGTGAATTCTTCACATTTTTGTAGTACAATGTTGTTCACAAGAGATCCTCTCCTTTTGGATGGTTTGTTGGTTACATTCCAATTTTACCAAAAGTGATGATCTCTTGTTTTTTTCTCCTATAAAAACTTTACACTATGTATTATAATCATTATTATTGTTCAGTATATCGCAAACAACGCCCAATACAATATG
>CAZZEY010000019.1:0-12319 GCA_964653445.1 uncultured Syntrophaceticus sp.
CTTTGTTCTATTAGTTGTTCAATACTGCTGTTAAGCAGCTCCTGCAGGTCTGTCTGTAACTTTTCCTTTACTATTTTATATGTTTGAGCAGGATTAATATGTGCTCCTTCCAGTGGTTCAGGAATAATTTCATCGATTATTCCCATAGAATGAAGGTCCTGTGCTGTCAATTTTAAATGTTCACTCATCTCACGGCTCTTACTGGCATCTTTACATAATATAGAAGCACAACCTTCTGGTGAAATAACCGAGTAAACTGCATAGGAAAGCATTAACACCCGGTCTGCAACTCCTAATGCCAGAGCACCACCACTCCCCCCTCCCCTATAACCAAACTAATAATCGGTGTCCTAAGAGCTGACATCTTCATTAAAATATGAGCAATAGCCCAACCTTGACCGCGTTCTTCTGCCTTTACTCCCGGATAAGCCCCCTGTTTATCAATAAAACTGATAACCGGCCGCCTAAACTTTTCCGCCTGTTCTGCAAGTCGGAGCCCTTTGCGGTAGCCTTCAGGGTGAGGCATTCCGAAATTTCTTTTTATGTTTTGGTTGGTGTCCCTTCCTTTCTGATGGCCAATCACTGTTACTGTGGGACCCCGTCAAATAGTGCTATTCCACCCACTATGGCTGGATCATCCCTGTAACAGCGGTCACCGTGCAGTTCATAAAAATCATCAAATATGGCTGCTGCATAATCTAATGTTGTGGGGCGGGCTGGGTGGCGTGCTATTTGTATTTTATGCCATGCACTTAATGTATTATATTTTTTCTCTTTATATTCCTCTAATTTTGTTTCTAAAATTGCGATCTCCTGGGAAAAATCAATCTCTTTATCGTGTGCTATCTCTTTTAGTTCGATCAATTTTTTTTCTATCTCTTGATAATCTTTTTCAAATTCCAGTGAGAATTTATAAGACATTTCTATCACTCCACCTATGCAGTGCTATCATTTTACCAAGATATTTTTTCATATCTCTAGCTGAGGCTACTACAGGGATCACCTTACAACCAGCATTTTTGAAGCTTAGGAATATATTTGCCTGGATTTCCTGCACCTGTGGTGATAACAGGTATTTTTTCTTTTATTACCAAATCAATGATTTCACCATAGTGAGGAGACATAAGCATCACATTAACACCAAAGGGTTTGCTGGTTATGGCTCTGGCAGCGGTAATCTCTTTATGCAGCCAATCGGCATCAGCTGATCCTGCCCCAATAATACCTAAACCCCTGCAAAACCAGTCCCTTTAATATGAATCTTCAACATCCAGCCTCCAGCGTTTTCCCTTTAAGAGGAATATTTCGTATAAAATACACTAATTAATATCTGTGTAAACATTTTTGTGCACAGGATAATGAGCCAATAACTATCTCAATAGGTATATAATACCCATAAAACATGTAATTTATTGTTTGATAAGAGAATAGGGACTTAGAAAAAGGTTAGTTAGTGGTGGTAATAGATGAAATAAAAAACCGGGGTTGTTTATATCAACCCCGCGTCTAACAGCTCCTGGGCTGCTATCACTGCTCCAATGATGGCATGAGCAGAAGATAAACCACCCTGAAAGTAGATTATATATGGTGGGCGGAGAGGGGCGTCTGCAGTAAGTTCGATAGAAGACCCCTGTACAAAGGTGCCCCCTGCCATGATCACTTTGTCTTGATAGCCAGGCAGAGGACTTGCTACCGGTACTGCCCGAGAATCTATTGGAGATGCCTTTTGAATTCCTCGGCAAAAGGCTTTAACTCCTTCAGGTGTATTGAGCTTTATAGCTTGTACAATATCTGCTCTCTGTTCTCCAGCAGTGGGTGATGTTTCAAAACCCATTAAAGTGAATAAATTAGCTGTAAATTCTGCCGCTTTAAGTGCTCCGGCAACAATTTGGGGTGCCATGAAAAAACCTTGGTAAAATAGGCTCCCTAAGCCTAAGTTAGTACCCATGTGCAGCCCCATCCCTGGGGCTATAAGCCGGTCAGCTGCCTCAGTAATCAGCTCGCTAATCCCTACCAAGTATCCGCCTGATGGTGCCAACCCGGCACCAGGGTTTTTTATCAAAGAACCTGCCATAAAATCTGCCCCTAGGTGGCTGGGCTCTCTTACTTCTACAAACTCTCCGTAACAGTTATCGACAAAACAAATGACATCCTGCTGGCATTTTTTAATATAAGTAATCAGGTCTTTGATTTGATCAACACTCAAAGCGCGGCGCCAGGAGTATCCTCGAGAGCGCTGTATGATGACCATACGGGGTTTTTCTCTTAAAAGTTCTCTGATTCTCTCGTAATCAGGTAGTCCTTCTTCTGTTAGTGAGGCCTCACGGTAGATAATTCCCTGCCCCTGCAATGATCTTTTTTCATCTGGAGTGCTGCCGATGATTTTGGCTAAAGTATCATATGGACGACCGGTTGCTGAAAGCAGTATATCTCCGGGCTTAAGGATAGATGCCAGTGCTAGTGAAATTGCATGAGTGCCAGAAACAATTTGGGCACGCACCAATGCTGCTTCTGTTCCAAAGGCAAAGGCATAGATATCTTCCAGACCTTCTCTACCCGAATCACTGTAGCCGTAACCTGTGCCATCTCTCAGGTGATACTCAGATATTCCTGCTTGTTGAAAGGCTTGCAGGACCCGTGCCTGATTGATTTTTGCGATTTCCTCTATCTGTTCATAAGCGGTTTTTGCAATTTGCTCAGCTTCTCTAGCCAAATTACAAACCTTACTATCAATTGAATAGTTGGATTTCAAGTAATCAAATAAATGCTGCATAGTTTCACCTTATTCAGTTTATTATTTAAGATCTTCTTTTCTAATCAATATTAATTCTTCTCGGGATAGATGTGTTTTTTTATTAATAAGCCTTACAGCCTGCCTCCTGATGGCCTTTTCTATTAAATTACGGACCAAACGGGCATTTCCCTCATTCTCATTGCCCTGCCTCATTCTTTCATCCAAGATCCTACGCATTACCAATTTGGCTTCTGAATGCAGACGGTACTGCCTTTTTTTCAGCATTAGTTCACCGATTTTAAGCAATTCATCCACAGTATAGTCAGGAAATGTAATATGTATGGGAAAACGTGAGTAAAGACCCGGATTACTGCGCAGAAACCACTCCATTTCTTTCTTATAACCTGCAAGAATAAGAACTAGGTTTTCCTTGTTATCCTCCATCGCCTTAACCAGTACATCGATACACTCCTTGCCGAAATCCTTTTCTCCACCGCGTGCAAGGGAATAGGCCTCATCAATAAATAAGATACCTCCGGTTGCTCTTTTTACCTGTTCTCTGGTTTTATGTGCTGTGTGCCCGATATACTCACCAACCAGGTCTGCTCTTTCTACTTCAATCAGATGGCCTCGGGAAAGGACACCCATCGAACGAAAGAGTTTCCCCATGATCCTGGCAATGGTCGTTTTGCCTGTTCCCGGATTGCCTTTAAAAATCATATGCAAGACCATGGGTTCTGTGCGCAGGTTTACTTTTTCACGCCTCTTCTGAATCTGAACAAAGGCAGAAATCTCTAAAACGAGGCTTTTCACCTCGCTCAGTCCGATTAAACCGTTCAGTTCCTCTAATACCAACTCTGGTTTTAATCTGGGCGCTTCATCCTTGGGTATTGTCTGCCGATTTTTTTGGTCAGTTTTTTTTAAAGAATAAGGCTGAAAACTGTTTCCCCCAATCATCGATGGGAGTTTAAATTTCACCCGGCTTTCACCTCTGGTTAATCTTCTAATGACACACAACATTATACGCAATTCCCAGCGAAATAGTGTTATGTGTATAACCAGGGGCAGATGCGCCGCTGCAGGAGATCCAAAATCAGAAATAGGATAAAACCCTGCAGGCTGATAGCAATAATCCCTGCGAACATCTCAGGGTAATTGACCCGGCTCCATGCTTCAAAAATAAAATAACCTAACCCATCAAAAGTTGCAAAAGATTCAGCAAAGAAAAGAATACTTATTGCTGTGCCAAGACTGATCCGTACAGCAGTAAATATTTCCGGCAGACAGCCCGGTATGATTACATGGCGATAAATCTCAGCAGGTGTTGCTCCCAAAGAGAGAACAGATAAAACTGAGTTTGCCGGGATATTTTGTGCTGCATCCCTTACAGTTACGATTATCTGGAAAAAAATAATCAAAACAATTAAGATAATCTTTGAAAGATCCCCAATATTAAAAATTGCAAAGATCACAGGCAGCAGGGCAATCTTGGGGATGGGATAGGTCAGATACAATTGTGGTGACAGCCATTTATCCAGTTTTGGTTCCCGTCCTAAATACAGCCCCAATGGAACAGCCAAAGCGAGACCTACGAATAAACTGACCAAAACCCTGTAGGTGCTGACCAGAAAATGCCTCCAGAGGTTCTGAGGAAATATCTGGACAAAGGATGCCAGGGCTGGTATCGGGCGCGGCAGAGCTGGATTACGCAGCAAAAGCGCCAGTATATCCCAAAACACAAAAAGAAACAGCACTGCTGTAATATATGTAAACTTTTTATTTATCCTGATATTCACTGGGAATATACCTCCAACATAGCTCGTACCTCACTGCATTTTTCATGGTAAGAAGACTTCTTACGATAGCCCTTTGTTCCCTGTTCTGGATTATCTATCTCTGCACAGATTCTCCCGGGACGGGATGAAAGTATAATAATTTTCTGACCCAGATATACGGCTTCTTCAATACTGTGAGTAACCAACACACTGGTCATCTTATACCGCTTGAATAGGTTTAATATTACCTCCTGCAGGTTTTCTCTGGTTAATGCATCTAAAGCTGAAAGAGGTTCATCCATAAGTAAGAGCTTAGGTTTAAGAGATAAAGCACGAGCAAGGGCTACCCTCTGTTTCTGGCCGCCGCTTAGTTGTGTTGGATATCTGTTAACACATTCAGTGAGTTCCAATTCCTCAAAAACCTGATCCAGAATACGACTGATATCTTTATCAGTGACCTTACGCAGTCTTAGGCCCAATGCCGCATTTTCCCATACCGTTTTCCAGGGCAGCAAACCATATTCCTGCAGGATCAGTGCTGTGTCCCTGTGGGGTTTTAATACAGGTTTTCCATTGAGTAAAATTTCCCCTGTAGAAGGATGCAGCAGACCCATCATAAGAAAAATAAGGGATGTCTTTCCACATCCCGAAGGTCCTATGATGGCATAGCTCTGTTCTTTTTCAATTTCCAAATTAATACCAACCAAGGCATTCACTGATGCTCTGCCATTGGTATAGGCCAGGGAAACATTATTGAGAGTAAGCATTTATTACACCTTAATTATCTAAATTGTTTTGAGCACTGCATCTGTAACAATATCCTCATAGGTATAGTCTTCTGTCAAAAGGTTATTGTCACGCAGCCAGTCGATTACCCGTTGGGTATCTTTTTCAGTCGGCAGCATAAGCGGGGAAAATGACGGTACCGGGTAACTACTTTGCAGTTCTACAGGTATTTGTACCTTTTCCGTAAAAAGGTCACGGTATTTTTCAGGGTTTTCTGCTACGGCTTTAGCCCCTTCATCATAAGCCTGTAAAAACTTTTGGATAGCTGACTTTTTATTTTTAATGGCATCGTCTCTAAAAAAATAAACTGATTGAGAAATATTTTCGGAAAGTTTAGTATCGTCAACTAAAACTTTGGCCCCTTTCAGTTCAGCATGAACACCTAAAGGATCCGCAAGCACTGCAGCAGTTACCTCACCCTGCAGCAGCATCTCTGCTCTTAAAGGCATTTTAGTGATATTGACCTTTTGTACATCCTGAGGGTCTAATCCTTTAGCCAACAGCATGTGGTCCGCCACAAATTCGATGATGGTATTTTTGGAGATGGCTAGTTTTTTCCCTTTAAGCTCACCAACATTATCAATAGTGCCGGGAGCTGCAAGCATAGCAAAACGCCCCTCCTCTGGTGTTGCTCCCATTGCCAGAGAGACTGCCTTAACAGGGGTTCCTCCCTGTCGGATCAGGGCTACAGCCAGCAGGTCGCCCTCTACCCCATCAACTGCCCCTGCTTGTATAGCAGCATCTCTCTCTGCGGCACTCTGAAAATTAACTACCTCCACATTAATACCATGTTTTTCAAAGAAACCTTCTTCTTCGGCAACAAAAAGAGGTAGAACCTCTTCGTTGGGAAGAATACCAACCTTAATCATGTCTTCATCATTTTCTGCTTGTCCGCATCCTGACAGTAATAAAGCTAAAAAGATGGAGATGATGAGTACTACGAATAATAGTTTCCTTTTCATTACCATCCCCTCCACACAGGTGTTATTCATTTTTTATGTCATAAGAGAGATTTATCGGTTTTGATGGTACAATTGTAGAAATGGCATGTTTATAAACCATCTGCTGTTTACCGTCACTATCCATAATAACGGTAAAATTATCAAACCCGCGTAAATTTCCCTTTAACTGAAAACCATTTACCAAAAAAATAGTAATTGGTATACCTTCTTTTCGCACCTGATTTAAGAAATAATCCTGCAGATTAATTTGTACTTTAGACATATTAATTTCCTCCGTTTTCTAATCTTTACCATGTTATTCTACATTAAGTATTGATACTCCTGCATAGATAAAGGGTAATTCTCTTCAATAACTGCTGAGGCCCCTCATCTGAAAGTGAAAACCAGTGGATTCGATTATCTCTCCTGAACCAGGTCATCTGCCTTTTAGCGTAATTTCTGGTTGCTTTTTTTGTGTTAGCTATAGCTTCTGACAGCTCACAATCACCTCTCAGATACTCCACTACCTGTTTATAACCAAGGCTCTGCAGGGGTTTTATTTTTGGATCATATCCCATATTTAGAATGGACTTCACCTCCTCTACCAAACCCTCTGCAAACATCTCGTCCACCCTAGCCTCAATTCTATGATAGAGCTCTGCTCTCCCGCGTGTCAAACCAACCATCGCCAGGTTATAAAAACTCTCTCTTCTTTTTTTGGTATAACTGGATATTTTTCTTCCTGTCAGATAATAAACCTCTAAAGCTCTTGATATACGCCTGAAATCATTGGGATGAATTTTTTCAGCTGAAACAGGATCTATCTTTTGTAACCTCTGGTAAAGCACTTCTTTACCACCACTAGACCAGATTTTACGTAGTTTTTTGCGGATTTCTTCATGACCCTTAGTTTCGGGAAATTCAAAGGGATCAATAACAGCCTGAATATACAGTCCTGTTCCACCAACCAAAAAAGGAAGTTTCCCCCTATCATTAATCTCCTGGATTTTTTTGCGTGCCATCTCCTGATATTCAGCAACACTAAAGGGCTGATCAGGTTCAAGAATATCAAAAAGATGATGAGGTATGCCCTTCCGCTCTTCTTTGTTCAATTTGGCAGCACCAATATCAAAATATCTATATAATTGTACAGAGTCAGCTGATATAACCTCTCCATCAAATTTCAAGGCCAGTTCTACAGCTATATCTGATTTACCTGCTGCTGTTGGTCCTGCAATAACTACAAGTGGTAAACTCATCGATGAAACCACCTAACAAGATCAGCCCCTGTTATTTTGATATAGGTTGGTCTTCCATGGGGGCACCGCTCAGGTTGTTTTGCAGCGTCCATCTGCAGTAACAGATGGCGCATTTCTTCGTGATTCAACCGATCCCCCGCTTTAATGGCACTTTTACAGGCATACATTTTAGCTGCTGCTTCATTAAGGTTAGATGCTGTTTTCATTTCACTATTAGCCTGACGAACCAGATCAAGGTGTTCTTTAAAAAACTCCTTTGTATTAGTATGTTGTTCACCAGGCACGGTTATCAAAAAAAATATATTATCTGTTTTTCTTTCCAGGGTATACCCAATATTTTGAAAAAACTCTCGGTTTTCCAGGTATAGATGCTCCTCTTCAGGTGTGAGCTGAATCCTTTGAGGGCAGATCTTTTGACAAACCCTCTTTTTTTGCTGCCATTTTTCCAGTATCTTTTCATAACAAATTCGTTCATGAGCAGCATGCTGATCAATAATATATAAATCATTACCATGTTCTGCAATGATATATGTATCAAGAAACTGCCCGATCAGGCTCATCTCCTGAAAAAATGGCTGACCCACAGATATTTTATTTTCTTTAACCCGCCAGTTCTCCGCCGGTGACTGCTTAATAACCGGTGCAGGTCTTAAAGGTAATGGTGGTGTATGATTCGTTTTTTGTGCTCCCCTATTATCCTTCTCATGAGAGGTCGTCTCATCAACCCTTACCTGAATACCGCGCTGTTTTTGTAAATAAGCAGCCAGAACAGCACTTACCGCTCTGTAAAGTACCCGGGCTACCAACTGAGGATCAGAAAATCGAATATCGCTTTTTGTAGGGTGCACATTAACATCTAACATAGATGGATCAATATCTACAAAAAGAACAGCACTGGGATAATGACCGTTTACAACTATTCCCTGATAAGCGTTCTCCAGAGTGCGGCTCAGCATATAATTGCGTATCAACCGGTTATTAACAAAAAAAGATTGGTAATGCCGGCTTGACCTGGTGAACTCAGGATCAGAAACAACACCCTTAATTTTAACACCATCTTCATTAAAGGATACCTGTAAGAACCTTCCTCTTGATTCTTTACCATATACTATGGTGGCTGCATCCAATATCTCCCCCTGCCCATATGTGGCAAGGCAGAGCCTTTTACCCGAATAATAATTAAAAGAAACCTCCGGATAGCCCAGTGCAAAACGTGTCAATATATCTGCTACAGCAGATGCCTCAGAACGAGGACTTTTCAAAAACTTACGCCGTGGTTGGCTGTTAAAAAAGAGGTCATTAACAATCACCTGAGTGCCGCGCGGACACCCAACAGGAGATACCTCTCTAACCTCACCACCTTCAACAGTTACTTTGGTGCCAGCTACAGCCTCTGGTGGCCTTGTCATTAGAGTAAAGCGTGAAACTGATGAAATGGCTGCCAGGGCCTCCCCTCTGAAACCAAGGGTATTAACCAGGCTTAAATCATCTGCTTTTCTTATTTTACTGGTGGCATGTCTGGCAATAGCTATTTGGGCATCATCCGGGTTCATACCTATCCCATTATCAATGACTTTAATCTCCTTTAAACCTGCCTCTTTTATTTCTACAGTAATTCTGGTGGCGCCGGCGTCTAGTGCATTTTCTACCAGTTCCTTTACCACTGAAGCAGGCCTTTCTACAACTTCACCTGCTGCTATTTGATTAATCACATTCTGGTCCAAAACTGCAATTTTACCCAAAGTTACCACCCTGTATGTTACTCACCTGATTTCCACTTCTCCATCAACTGTGTATTGGAAATAACGATCCCTAGGTTTGTCCTGAAGGTAAACAACATCCAACCCCTGTCTGTCCCGTTTTCGCTCCTCATAATATTCTCTGGCTTCCTCTTGACACGACCTACATGCCCTGTGGTGAATGGCAACAGCTTCGATTACCTCACTTTTGCCTGAGTAGTACATCCCTCGCGATCTGATTATCTGATATCCAGGACAGTTCTTACACATACGGATACTTTCTTGCTGCTGCTCTCTGATGCCGTCTGTATCGTAAAAAATATGCCTGTTGAATTCTTCAAACTTCTCATCATGTGAAAATCTTTGTTCTGCCAGGTGCTCTCGCTCACTCCAAATTCTCCACAGGTAATCAGCCAACTCTTTGATGTATTCCATATTTTTTTTTGTTTCTTTAAAATTCTCCGGCCGGTAGTCAGGTTCACGCACCCAGGAATAGTCATGTCCTGCCATCGCCAAAATAATTCCTGTGTTAATATATGGGAGAGCGGTTTCGATGGCATAACCACCTTCCAGTACCGCTAGGTCCGGAGATAGCTTCTCATTTAAAGAGGCATAACCCCTGGCTGTAAATCGCATATTAGCCAAAGGATCAGTGTAGTGGTTGTCCTGTCCTGCTGAATTGATGATCAACTCCGGGTTAAAATCCTCTAAAATAGGCAGCACAAGATTATCCAGCAGATAATGAATCCCTTCATCAGTTGTTTGCGGCTGTAGTGGTATATTGATGTTCATTCCAAAAGCCTGAGGGCCACCAAGTTCATCGCAAAACCCGGAACCGGGATAGAGGGTGCGCCCATCCTGATGGTAAGATATAAACAGCACATCAGGGTCATGATAAAATAGGTCCTGTGTCCCATCACCATGATGGACATCTGTATCCACAATAGCGATCCTCTGCAGACCATACTTTTTCCGCAGATACTCGATCATGATCGCTTCATTATTAATGTTGCAAAAACCTCGATTTCCGTGGACAACCCTCATGGCATGGTGACCTGGTGGCCTTACCAGTGCAAAACCATTGTCAATCTCTTTATTCATCAAGGCATCAGCCAGAACTAAAGCACCCCCTACAGCAAAAAGGTGGGCATCTGTAATCTGTGTCTCAATATCTGGCACACAGAAGTGGGCTCTGGCAATGTCTTTTTTTGCAGCCATCCTGGGTTTGTATTCAACAAGTCCAGGGAGATCCATAATCCCTTCTTCGAAAAGCTGGTCTCTGGTATAAAGCAGTCTTTCCTCTCGTTCAGGATGAGTTGGAGAGATTGCCCAATCGAAAGCCGGAAAAAAGACCAAACCTGTTGCCATTAGTGATCACCTTCTTCCCAGTACTCAATTATTCCTGTAGGGAATTGGACACATACATCGATTAACCGCCCACCGGTTCTCCAGCCGCGTACCATATTAAATAATTCGCTGTAAACCAATTCTGGCTCCTCATTAGCAGAGATGCCAAACTTTTCACTTTCTTCGATCAGTCTGTTCATTGAAAATTGTTCTGCATCTGCGAGAGATTTTACCTTAGTGAGTTTCTCTTGAATGCCATTTTCCTCAATAAAAAAGAACTGCCTCTCTGTATCAAAATGAAAAGTCAGGCGCAGATTTACCTTAGCCAGCGCAGCACCTATGGCATTGGCCACCTCTGCATCAGGTGGTGTCAAAGCCTTACACCCCATCTTTTTACCCAACAGGGGAAGCAATGCCGGTGCTGCTGCACCGATTCCAACCAAATTTTGCGGCCGCACCTTCTTTTTCTGCTGCAATTCCCAGATCCGGTAAGCAGGTTCCTGCTCCCATGATAAAAACATTTCATCTATTTCCGATATAATTCGTTCAGCTGTTTTTTCCAATACTAAATCTGCTGCCTCTTGGGGTTTAAGCTTAAGCTCTCTGCCCAGCATCTCCATAGCTATAGTGGCTTTTGCTTGGTCACCAAGTTCAGTTAGCCCCACAACACGCATGGCATCAGTTGGTGTGGGACTAGGTCCGCCTAAACAATAAGCAGGCCCTTTTCTGTATGGCATAATTTTCAGCACACCATCCTGGATTTCCAGACAACTATCTCCTCCTACAGCGGTCGAACTAGTGGCAAATGATCTGACATGGGTCATCCTGTCACCCACACTGGCACCCCGGGATGCAAGCAAGGGCCTTCCAGATAGGATCAAAGAGAGGTCAGTGGTTGTTCCTCCGATATCCACCACAACAGAGGTTTCCCCTCTGGGGGTTAGGGCTAATACACCCAGTGTACTTGCCGCAGGGCCTGAAAAAATGGTTTCCACAGGTTTAGATGCTGAAAGTTCAAAAGGTAGTGTTCCTCCATCTGCTTTTAATATATAAAGGGGTGCAGTTATCCCTCTTTTTTTCAACAGTTTCAGTATTTCAGAGTAAAAACTTTGATAGTTGTCCTGTGTAGCCAGAGTCAGCAGTGTTGTGTGTATCCGCCTGGGAAAATTCAGGCGTCCTGTCACCTGATGTCCCATCATTACTCGCAATCCGGGGATCATATCTTTCAGATACATAGCTACTTTTTCTTCATGCTTTTTATTGCGCTGAGAAAACTTGCCGACAACAGCAGCTTTCATAATTCCCTTTTTTTTAATTTCTTCCGCACAGTTTTTAATCTCCTCTTCATCCAGGGGTTCTATTTCCCGGCCACGATAGTCAATGGCACCTGACAGCAAAAAAGTGTCAGGCACATTGTAATCAAATGTGCTGGGATTAAGACCTGGACCCGGAATGATCACCAGAACTGCTGGATCTATTCTGTCAGTTGCTATCAGGTTGGTAATCAGTGTTGTACTCAAAACAATACGCTCCAGGTTTTCTCCCCGGGCCACATCTAGTAAAGGATCAAGCGAACTTATAAGAGAATCCAACAGTTGTTCATTATCAGTTGGTGTTTTTACTTTTTTGATCACTCGTTGACCATCAAGTAAAACGGCATCTGTATAGGTGCCACCCACATCTAAACCAATTAACATCATCAAGTCACCCACCTGTATCTTATCTTTTTTGATGTCCT